>QKGH01000457.1 GCA_003250495.1 Marinobacterium sp. | reverse complement strand
CGGCTCAAACGCTGCTCCACCGCCCGGCTGCCCAGGCGCCGCCCCCGCTGGCCGACGAACAGCGCCGGCTCGTCGGGCCCGGCCCACTGTCGCCGTAGCGGCAGCCAGCGATCGAGCGCCTGCAACGCCTTGCGCCCGATCGGCAGCATGCGGGTCTTGCGCCCCTTGCCGGTCACCACCAGGCTGGCGTCGCGCAGGTCCAGGTCGGACAGGTTCAGGCTCACCAGTTCCGATACCCGCAGGCCGCTGGAGTAAAGCAGCTCCATCATCGCCAGGTCGCGCAGCTGTAGCGGATCCGTGCTGTCGCTGTCGCCGTCCAGCAGCGCAGCGATCTGGTCCACATCGAGGGTCTGCGGCAGACGCCGCGCGGCTTTCGGCGCCTGCACCGCCAGCGCCGGGTTCTGCGTGACGGCACCCTCGCGGTGCAGGTAGCGGTAGAAGGTGCGCAGGGCGGACAGCAGCCGGGCCAGGGAGCGGCCGGACAGGCCATCGGCATGCAGATCGGCGATCGCCCGGCGCAGACGGCGCTCGTCGAGGCCGGCCCACAGCGTCTGGTTCAGCCGCTCCGGCTCGGCCTGCTCGAACCAGTGCTGCAACCGCTCCAGGTCGCGCCGGTAATTGCTCAGGGTCAGCGGCGACAGCTGCCGCTCGGTGGACAGGTAGCGCAGGAATCCCGCCAGCAGGCGTTCATCCTCCGCGCTCATCTCAGGCGCTCTCCTGCTGACGCAGGATCCGCGCCAGCACCCGGCTCAACACCTCGCCGACATAGCTCAGGAACAGGGTGCCCTGGCTGCTCTGGAAGTAGTTCGGGTCGAAACTGCCGATCGCCAGCAGGCCGAGGGTCTCGCCCTTGACCAGCGGCACCACGGCGGCGGACTGGACCCGTAGCGCCTGCTCCTGGAACAGGAAGCGGTTCATCGGCTCGGCCAGTTGGCCGCAGCTGGGCAGATTGCTCTCCACCAGCGGCTGCACGATGCTGCAGTCCGCCTTCGACAGGACACGCACGTTGTTGGCGCTGCGCGGCTGCTCGCTGAACAGCACCAGGCAGGTCTCGTCGCCGTAGAAATCGCGGCACAGGCTCTCCTCCAGCGCCACCGCCACCTCGTCCAGCGTCTCCGCCTCCAGCAGCGCCAGCACCATGCGCTTGGTCTTCTCGAACTGGCCGTCGTTGTAACGGGCGGCATCGATCAGTTCCGACAGGTGTCCATGCAGCTGCTGGTTACGTTCGCGCAGCAATGAGGTCTGCCGCTCCACCAGCGATACCGCCGTACCACGCTGATGCGGTACGTAGAGCTTCTCCAGCAGCCAGGTGTGCTCGGTGAAGAAATCCGGGTGAGTGGCCAGATAATCGGCGACCTGCGCGGCACTCGGCGTCACCGCCGCGGTTTCGTTAAGCGCTCCGTCCAGCGCCTGGTTCAGCTCGTCACTCATAGGTAGATCTGCCCCTCGTAGACGGTTGTCGCCGGGCCGGTCATCAGCACCGGCTGGCCTTCGCCGGCCCAGCGGATCTCCAGGTCGCCGCCGGGCAGGTGCACCAGCACCTGCTCGTCGAGCAGACCGCGCAGACGCCCCGCGACCACCGCGGCACAGGCGCCGGTGCCGCAGGCCAGGGTCTCGCCGGCACCACGCTCGTAAACCCGCAGCCGGATCTCGTTGCGCGACACCAGCTGCATGAAGCCGATGTTGGCCTTGCGCGGAAACGCCGGGTGCGGCTCCAACAGCGGCCCGAGCCGCTCCACCGGTGCCATATCGACATCGTCGACCAGCAGCACGCCGTGGGGGTTGCCCATCGATACGGCACTCAACTCCAGCGTCTGTCCGTCGACACTCAGCGCATAGGTCGGCGCCGCCTGCTCGGCACAGAACGGGATCTGGGCCGGCTGCAGGATCGGTGCCCCCATGTCGACCTCGACCTGCAGGTCGGGGCGGATCGTCAGCAGCGCTTCGCCACGGGCGGTCTCCACCGCGATCCGCTCCTTCATGATCAGGCGCTTGTCGCGCACGAAGCGGGCAAAGCAGCGCGCGCCGTTACCGCAGTGCTCGACCTCGGAGCCGTCGGCGTTGAAGATGCGGTAGCGGAAATCCATCTCCGGCCGGGTCGGCGGCTCCACCAGCAGCAACTGGTCGAAACCGATGCCGCAGTGGCGGTCGGCCAGCTGGCGGACCTGATCGGCGTTGAGGCGGATACGCTGGGAGATCGCGTCGATGACGGCGAAATCGTTACCCAGCCCATGCATTTTTGTGAAACGGACCAGCATGGTTCATCCTCAGCGATCGTTGGGCAGCAGATGTTCGCCGCGCATCAGGTCACTGATACGCTCGCGCTCACGCACCACGTAGAAACGGTTATCGTCGACGATCACTTCCGCCGGGCGCGCCCGGGTGTTGTAGTTGGAGGCCATGACGAAACCGTAGGCACCGGCCGAGCACACCGCCAGCAGATCGCCGGCCTGCAGGTTCAGCTCGCGGTCCTTGCCGAGGAAATCGCCGGTTTCGCACACCGGACCGACCAGGTCCCACTGTTTGCTCTGCCCCTCTTCGCGCAGCTCGACCGGGACGATCTCCTGGTAGGCACCGTACAGCGACGGCCGGATCAGGTCGTTCATCGCGCCGTCGATGATGGCGAAGTTTTTCTCCCCGTTCTGCTTCAGGAACTCGACGCGGGTCAGCATCACGCCGGCGTTGGCGACGATGGAACGGCCCGGCTCGAACACCAGCGCCAGATCGCGCTCGCCCAGGCGCTCGAGGATCGCATCGATATACTGCTGCGGCGTCGGCGGCGTCTGGTCGGTATAGCAGACCCCGAGGCCGCCGCCGAGGTCCAGGTGGCGGATGCGGATGCCATCCTCGGCCAGCTGATCGATCAGCGCCAGCAGGCGGTCCAGGGCGTCGAGGAAGGGACTCTGTTCGGTCAGCTGGCTGCCGATATGGCAGTCGATGCCGACCACCTGCACGTTGGCCAGCCCGGCGGCGCGCCGATACACGGCGCGGGCGTGATCGATATCGATGCCGAACTTGTTCTCCTTCAGACCGGTGGAGATGTAGGGGTGGGTCTTGGCATCGACATCCGGATTGACCCGGAACGAGATCGGCGCCACCTGGCCCAGCTCCGCCGCCACGGCGTTGACGCGATCCAGCTCGGCATCGGACTCGATGTTGAAGCAGTGAATACCCACTTCCAGTGCACGCTTGATCTCATGGGCCTGCTTGCCGACGCCGGAGAACACGATGCGGGCCGGATCGGCACCCGCCTGCAGCGCGCGCTCCAGCTCGCCGAGGGAAACGATATCGAAGCCGGCACCGAGACGCGCCAGCAGGTTCAGCACCCCCAGGTTGGAGTTGGCCTTGACCGCATAGCAGACCAGGGCTTCACGCCCCTCCAGGGCCTGGGCATAGGCCATATAGCCGCGCTCCAGCGCATCACGGGAATAAACATAGGTCGGCGTGCCCAGTTCGTCGGCAATCCGGCTCAGCGCCACCTCCTCGCAGTGGAGGCGGCCATTACGGTATTCGAAGTTGTCCATCATCTCTCTCATTGCGCCTGTTCGGCGGCGGTATCGGACGGCGGCAGCGTCAGCGGGCCCTTCTGGCCACACCCGGATAACAGCAGGGCACCGAGCAGCAGTGGCCAAACCAGCTTCGCCGGGGCTTTTGTCCCGGCCGTTTTCGGGGCTTTTTCCAGGGCCTTCATCGGTGCTTTCATGCGCAACATGCCTCGCAACTGACGCCCCGGCACGCACACGACGGGCCTGCGGCGACCATCAATTGATAAACCAACGATTATAGCCTGAGGCCAGCGGCAAAGGCACGGGGAGGTGGCTGTTTGCCGCGGGTTGCTTATACTTTGCCACCCCGATCCCCGAGACGAAGAGAGACCCCATGAGCGAAGCGCAATTCCTGGCCCGGGTCGACCGCACCCTGGAACTGGTCGAAGAGATTCTGGATACCGCGGAAACCGACATCGACGCCGAAACCCAGGGCGGCATGATGACCGTCAAATGCGAGAACGGCAGCCAGATCATCTTTACCCGGCAACCGCCGCTGCTGCAGCTGTGGCTGGCCACGCGCACCGGCGGCTACCATTTCGACCAGAGCGACAGCGGCTGGGTCCGCGACAGCGATGGTGCCCCGCTGGACCAGGTGCTGCAGCAGGCGTTCGCCGAACAGGCCGGCGAAACGTTCGACTTCAGCCCGCTGCGGGCGGTGTAACCCGCGCCTGCAACAGCGCCTGGGTCAGGTTGGACAGGCGCCCCAGCGCGCCCTGGTTGCTGAGCACGAAATCGCGCGCGTCCTGGCCGCAGCGCTGACGCAGCGTGCCATCGCCGATCAGTGTCGTCAGCAGCGCCAGCAGCGCCGCCTCATCCGCCACTTGCCGCAAGCCGCCGGCCTCGCCCAGGGCGCTGACGATCTGCGCGAAGTTGAAGGTATCCGGTCCCATCACCACCGGTTTGCCCAGCGCCGCCGGCTCCAGCGGATTGTGGCCGCCGGTACCGCTGAAGCTGCCACCGACCAC
>QKGH01000199.1 GCA_003250495.1 Marinobacterium sp. | reverse complement strand
GCGTCAACAGGTTGAAAATCCAGCCGACCAGCGTGAACGCGGTCAGCAGTACGACAAACAGGATCGCCAGCAGGCGCCACTGCATCACCTGCTTGAGCAGGATGAATTCGGGGAAGCTGGCGGCTACGGTGCTCATGCAGAACGCCAGTGTGGTACCGATCGGCAGGCCGTTGACGATCAGGCTCTCCATCACCGGGATCACCCCGGTGGCGTTGGAGTAGAGCGGGATTCCCAGCGCCACGGCGGCCGGTACCGACCACCACTGGCCGGCGCCGAGGTGGGCCTCGATCCAGCCCTGGGGCACGAACCCGTGCAGCGCGGCGCCGAGGCCGACGCCGATGATGACCCACTTCCAGACCCGGCCGAAGATCTCGCCGGTCTCCGCCTTGGCGAAGCTGTGGCGGTCCTGCCAGCTCAGGCGGATCTCCGATTGCGCTGGTGCCGGTGCGCCGTCCTGCTGCTGGCTCAGTTGCTGGCCACGCTCCAGTGCCTTGCGGGCGAACGACTGCAGCCAGCGTTCGGCGTGGATCTGGTCCAGGAACAGGCCGCCCAGAATGCCCACGGCCATGCCGATCAGCACGTAGAACAGCGTGAACTTCCAGCCCAGCAGGCTCAGCAGCAACAGCACCGCGACCTCGTTGATCAGCGGCGAGGTGAGCAGGAACGCCATGGTGATGCCGACCGGGATACCGGCCGAGGTGAAGCCGAGGAACACCGGGATGCTGGAGCAGGAGCAGAACGGCGTGATGGCGCCGAAGCCGGCGCCGAGCAGGTAACCGATGCCGCGATGACGCCCGGCCAGGAAGTCGCGCACCCGCTCCACATTGAGCGAGGCGCGGGCCAGCGCGATCACATAGATCATCACCAGCAGCAGCACGAAGATCTTGCTGACGTCCTCGACGAAGAAGTGCAGCGCATCGCCGAGCTTGGTGGCGGGCGTCAGGCCGAGCAGGCCGTAGACCAGCCAGTCGGCGAGTTGGGTAAAGAGCGCGAACATGATATCAGCCTCCAAACCAGTGACGGGTACGGTTGGCGAACGCCACCAGCGACAGCATCACCGGCACCTCGACCAGCACCCCGACCACCGTCGCCAGCGCCGCGCCGGAGTGCAGGCCGAACAGCGAGATTGCCACGGCCACCGCCAGCTCGAAGAAGTTGGAGGTGCCGATCATGCAGGCCGGTGCGGCGATCCGGTGCGGCAGGCGCATCCACCAGGCGGCGAAGTAGGCGAGGGCGAAGATGCCGTAGGTCTGGATCAGCAGCGGGATCGCGATCAGCCCGATGGTCTGCGGCTGCGCCAGGATGGTCTGCGCCTGGAACCCGAACAGCAGTACCACGGTGGCCAGCAGGCCGAGGATCGACCAGGGTTTCAGGCGGTGGATGAACTGCTGCAGCGCTGCGCCGTTACCCTGGCGCTCCAGGCGGTGGCGGGTCCAGACCCCGGCGCCGAGCGGCAGCACCACATACAGCACCACCGACAGCAGCAGCGTCTGCCAGGGCACGCTGATATCGCTGACGCCGAGCAGGAAGGCGGCGATCGGGGCAAAGGCGAACACCATGATCAGGTCGTTGACCGATACCTGCACCAGCGTGTAGTTGGGGTCGCCCTTGGTCAGCTGGCTCCAGACGAACACCATCGCGGTACAGGGGGCGACGCCGAGCAGGATCATACCGGCGATATACTCGCCGGCGCTCTGCGGATCGATCCAGTCGACGAACAGCACGCGGAAGAACAGCCAGCCCAGCGCCGCCATCGTGAACGGTTTGATCAGCCAGTTGATGACCAGCGTCAGCAGCAGCCCCTTCGGTCGTTTGCCGACGTCGCGCACGGCGCCGAAGTCGATCTGCACCATCATCGGGTAGATCATGACCCAGATGAACAGCGCCACGACCAGGTTCACCCGCGCCAGCTCCAGCGCCGCGATCTGCGCGAACAATCCGGGCACCCAGTTGCCGAGCAGCACGCCGGCGAGGATGCAGAGAGCGACCCAGAGGGTCAGGTAACGTTCGAAAATGCCCATAGTTACATCCTTAGATCGAGCGCTGATTGACCCGGTTTGAAAGCGCTTCAGCGCTTTCGACGCGTTCCGAATAACGGTCGGTCAAATACGCTTTCTGGCCGCGGGTCAGTAGCGTGAATTTCACCAGCTCCTCCATAACATCGACGATCCGGTTGTAATAGGGGGAGGGTTTCATCCTGTCGTTGTCGTCAAACTCCAGATACGCTTTGGGCACCGATGACTGGTTGGGAATGGTGAGCAGCCGCATCCAGCGTCCCAGGATGCGCAGCTGGTTGACGACGTTGAAGCTCTGCGATCCGCCGCACACCTGCATCACCGCCAGGGTCTTGCCCTGGGTGGGGCGCACGGCGCCGATGCTGAGCGGAATCCAGTCGATCTGCGCCTTCATTATGGCGGTCATGGCGCCGTGGCGCTCCGGTGAGCACCAGACCATCCCGTCGCACCACTGCACCAGCTCCCGCAACTCCTGCACCTTGGGGTGACTGTCCTCGGCATCGTCCGGCAGCGGCAGACCGCTGGGGTTGAAGGTGCGGGTCTGTGCGCCCATCGCCTCCAGCAGGCGGGCGGCTTCCTCGCTGACGAGCCGGCTGAACGAGCGCTGCCGCAGCGAACCGTACAGCAGCAGGATTTTGGGCGGCTCGGCATCAGCGCTGCGTTTGGGAGACTGAAAGGCGTCATCCCGGATGTTGGGCAGTGGGTTACCGATCATTTCAGCACTCCCTGGTTATACAGGCGTTGCCGCCGGTGGAGGGGCGCTCTCCCATCTGTGCCAGGCGTTTCCCGGCCGGGGTGAGCAGTTCCGGGCAGTGCGCGGCGGTCTCTCGCAGCACACGCAACATCCAGTCATGGAGTTGCGGATGCAGGCGGTAAAACACCCACTGGCCCTGGCGCCGGTCCTGTAGCAGGCCGGCGCGGCGCAACTGCGCCAGATGGCGTGAGACCTTGGGCTGGCTCTCGTCGAGCGCCGCCATCAACTCGCAGACGCACAGCTCGCCCTGCTGCTCGATCAGCAGCAGGCTCTTCAGGCGCAGCTCATCGGACAGGCTCTTGTAGAACTGCAGTGGGGTCAGCGCGTGGTAACTCATCGAGATCGCTCCATCTATATATGGAAAATTATATATACGGAAAATCGAATATGTAAATGGGCGCGAAAGGGTTTTGTGGGGCTGTTGCGCGGGGTCAGTAAAGCAAGGGGGCGGCTGCTTCTGGCTGGGTGTTGTGTCTCTTCGAGCCGGGTTTTATCCCGCTATCTCCCCCTTAATGGCAGCACTAGCTATCGCCCTGCAGCGTCAGCACCAGCGTGCGGCTGCCGCCGTGGTCGCGGTGCTCCCCCAGGTAGATCCCCTGCCAGGTACCGAGGTTCAGCCGTCCCGCGGTGACCGGCAGGATCAGGCTGACGCCGAGCAGGCTGCTCTTGATATGCGCCGGCAGGTCGTCGCTGCCCTCGTAGTCATGGCGGTAGTAGGGTTCGTCCTCCTTCACGGTACGGTTGAACCAGCTCTCGAAATCCTGGCGCACGCTGGGATCGGCATTCTCGTTGATGCTCAACGAGGCCGAGGTGTGTTGCAGGAACAGGTGCAGCAGGCCGATCCGGCACTGGCGCAGCTCCGGCAACTGGGCCAGCAGCTCGCCGGTGATCAGGTGAAAGCCCCGGGGGCGGGCCTTGAGGCGAATCTCTCTCTGCAGCCACATGATCAACTCCGCGTTTGGCCGTTCTCGATCCAGCCATTGTAACCGCTAGCACCAGCCGTGCTCGCGCCCCGGCATTAACTCACTATCCTTATCCACAGGGCCTGAACAAAAAGAGCGCGAGATGAGCGAACTGCGGGTCTTAACCGGGGAGCAGGGGGTGGCGATGCAACGGGAGCAATTCCTGGCCGAACTGGCGGCGCAGGCTGACGAGCTGAAACGCGACGGGCTCTACAAGCGGGAGCGGCAACTGGCCTCGCCGCAGGCGGTGGCGGTGCGCCTGGCCGATGGCCGGGAGGTGGTCAACTTCTGCGCCAACAACTACCTGGGACTGGCCGACGATCCGCGCCTGATCGCCGCGGCCAGGCAGGGGCTGGAGCAGCACGGCTTCGGCATGGCCTCGGTGCGTTTCATCTGCGGCACCCAGGAGATCCACGCCCAGCTGGAAGCCCGCCTCGCCGCGTTTCTCGGCATGCAGGCGAGCATCCTCTACTCCTCCTGTTTCGACGCCAACGGCGGCCTGTTCGAGGCGCTGCTCGGCCCTGAGGATGTGGTGATCAGCGATGCGCTGAACCACGCCAGCATCATCGATGGGGTGCGCCTGTGCAAGGCGCAGCGGCTGCGCTACGCCAACAACAATATGGCGGAGCTGGAGCAGCAACTGCAGCAGACGCAGCAGTGCCGGGTACGCCTGATCGCCACCGACGGGGTGTTCTCGATGGATGGCGTGATCGCCAACCTGCCGGCGATCTGCGAGCTGGCCGAGCGTTACGAGGCGCTGGTGATGGTGGACGACTCCCACGCCGTGGGCTGCGTCGGCGC
>QKGH01000204.1 GCA_003250495.1 Marinobacterium sp. | reverse complement strand
CAGCGGCAGCGCAAACTGCATCAGCCCGAGCACGAAACCGGCCAGCAGCATCAGCAGGAAGGTGGCGGGAACGGCGACCTGCATGCGTCCCTTCTGGGTGGCGGCCCAGATCCCGATCGCCAGCATCGCCAGCAGATGGTCGGTCCCGGTCAGCGGATGCATCAAACCCGCCATCAGGCCGCTGGTCTCGGCATGGCCGGTATGGGCGAATGCGCTGGTGGGGAGCAGGGCCAGCAGTGGCAGGCTGGTCGCGAGCAGGGCTGTTTTTTTCATGTCCGATTCCTGTCTGTTAATCCATCGGGTGAAGCACTAGTGGCGTCGATGGGCTATCGACGCCACCTGGTTTTTTCTATCTTAGACTATAAACTCAAGCAATATCAGTGCCATAGGTTTTGCTATTGCCCCCGGTCTGCGGCTCGTCCGGCCTCCTATCATAGGCAGATTGCGCCGCTAGCACAGCCTTGGCGCTCAGGAGCTCTCCGTCGCAAGCCTCCGGCGCAAGCGCAGGCGGTCGCCGAACACATTGATCGCCAGTCCAGCCAGGATCAGGGCAATGCCGCCGAGCTGGACCAGGCTCAGCCCCTCGTCCAGCGCCAGCCAGGCGGTGAGCAGTCCCACCACCGGTACCAGTAGCGTCAACGGCGCGACCTGGGACGCCGGGTAGTGGCGCATCAGGAAGGCCCAGCTGCCATAGCCGAACAGGGTTGCGACCGACGCCAGGTAGAGCAGTGAGAACAACGACTTCAGACCCATCTGCGCCAGGCTGCTGAGGATCAGTTGCGGCCCCTCGAGCCAGAGCGACAGGGCCAGGAACGGCAGCGGCGGGATTAGCGCGCCCCAGATCACCAGTCCCATCAGGTTGACTTCGCCGAGCTGGCTGATGCGCCGGTTGACGATATTACCCAGCCCCCAGCTGGCTGCTGCGGCGATCGTCAGCAGAAATCCGATCAGCGTCATCTGTGCCGCCGGCGTTTGGCTCGCCAGCAGTACCAGTCCGCCGGTAGCGACCAGCAACGCCAGTATCTGCGGCAGACGTAGCCGCTCGCCGAGCAGCAGCAACGCGAAAATCATCGTGAACAGCATTTGCGACTGTAGCACCAGCGACGCCAGGCCCGCCGGCATCCCCAGATGCATGGCGCTGAACAGCAGCGCAAACTGGCCTAGGCTGAGGGTAAACGCATAGGCGAGCAGCCAGCGCAGCGGCAGTTTGGGCGGTTTGACGAACAGCAGGGCCGGGAAGGCGACGATCAGGAAGCGCAGGGCGCCGAGCAGCATCGGCGGCAGTTCGTCCAGTCCGAGGCGGATAACGACGAAATTGACGCCCCAGCCCAGTACGACCAGCAATGCCAGGCCCCAGTGTTTTGTACTCACGCGAACTCCAGTTCGGTAGGATCGGAAGAGAGGTGCCCGGGAGTGGGTTTGCAGTTGTCCGGGCGGTCAGGAATAATCGCACGCCTGCCCTTTTATCACTAGCAGCTCTGTTGCAACAGCTCCGCTGGCGAGCGCAACAGTCAGGAAAGGAGTTCCCGTGGAACTGTTGCGCCATACCCCCCGTATCTTCGTTCTACTGGTTGCCGTGCTGGCGGCCTGGCTGCTGCTGTTTCCGCCCGACGCGCTGAACCAGGTGCAGAGTCGTACCCTGGCGATTGTCATGGTGACGCTGAGTCTGTGGGCGACCGGGGTGCTGGCTGGTTACCTGACCAGCCTGCTGTTTTTCCTGGCGGCGATCCTGCTCGATGTGGCGACGCCGGCGCAGGTATTTTCCGGTTTCTATTCGGCCGCGTTCTGGCTGGTGTTTGCCGGGATGGTGATCGGCATGGCGATCCGCTCCAGCGGCCTCGGCGACCGTATCGCCGCCGTACTGGGGCGCCATCTCGAGCACAGCTACAGCTGGTTGATCGGCGGTCTGCTGCTGAGCTGCACCCTGCTGGGCTTTATCATGCCGTCGTCGGTGGGTCGCACGGTGATGATGGTGCCGATCGGCCTGGCGCTGGCGGAGCGCTGCGGCTTCGTCAGCGGCTCCAAGGGGCGTACCGGGGTGGCATTGGCGATCGCCTTCGGCTGCCATGTGCCGACCTTTGCCATCCTGCCCTCCAACATCCCCAATATGGTGCTGATCGGCGCGGCCGAGACGATCCACGGTATGCAGTTCAGTTACACCGACTATTTCCTGCTGCACTTCCCGCTGCTCGGGGTGGTCAAGGCGCTGGTCATCGGCTGGCTGATCCTGCGCTTCTTCCCGGACCGGCCGCAACTGCAGCCGGCCCAGGCCGGGGCGGCGCCGGCGACCGGTCTGCGCGGCGATCAGCTCAAGCTGGTCTGCGTGCTGCTGCTGGCGCTGCTGTTCTGGCTCAGTGACAGCGTACATGGCATAGGTCCGGCCTGGGTCGGCCTGGGAGCGGCGATCTTCCTGCTGCTGCCGCGCCTGGGGCTGGTGGACGGCAAGCAGTTCGGCCAGCAGGTCGATATGGGGATGCTGCTGTTCCTGGCCGGGGTGCTCGGGGTCGGTACGCTGGTGTCGGTGACCGGTCTCGGCAAACTGTTTGCCGGTGCGCTGGAGCACTGGCTGCCGTTCGCCCCGGGTGCCGATTTCGCCAACTTCATGTCGCTGAGCGGGATGTCGTTCCTGGCCTCGCTGGTGACCACGCTGCCGGGGGTGCCGGCGGTGATGACGCCGATGGCCAGCGACCTGGCCACGGTCACGGGGTTTAGCCTGCAGACGGTGTTGATGACCCAGGTGATAGGCTTCTCGACCATCCTGTTTCCCTACCAGTCGGGGCCGCTGCTGATCGGTATGCAGCTGGCCAAGGAACCGGTCAACCTGCTGCTGAAGATCACCGTGCCGCTGACGCTGATCACGCTGCTGGTGCTGGTGCCGCTGGATTACCTCTGGTGGCGCCTGCTGGGGATGTTCTGATCGGTTGCGCCGAGAGCGAACAGGGCGCCGCAGCAGTGAGCAGGGTGCCAGGATCAGGGTGGTGGCAGGATCAGGGCGCCAGCCGGCGCGCCTCGTCATAGGTCTGGCGGTACAGTTCGGCATTGCTACCGCCCAGGCTGACGGCGCGCGCGGCGTACTCCACCGCCTCGCGGTAATGCCGGGTATCGAGCATCACCTGGGCCAGGTTGTTCCAGGCCGGGGCGTACTGCTCATCGACACTCAGCACCCGCCGGTACAGCGCGGCGGCGGCAGCGAAGCGCTGGCGGCCATACTGGAAATTGCCGTAACCCATCAATAGCGCGGTGGCCTGCGGCCAGCGCTGGACGCCGGTACGCCAGGCCAGTTCGCTGTCTGCGCTGGCGGCGAAATGTTCGAACGCGGCGGTGGCCAGCAGGTACTGGTGCGGATCGGGGCGGGCCGGCAGCTGGCCGGGGCGCAACACCACCATGCCCCAGTAGTGGCCGCGTTTCCAGGTCCGCTCGAATAGCGTCATGTCGATCTCGTAACGCTCGATCAGGCCCGAGCGCAGCAGGATCTTGCCCCGCTCCAGGTCGTAACCGGCGACCACGGCGTAGTGCCACTTCTGATACCAGTCGAGTCCCAGGTTCTGCAGTACCAGCACCGGCTGGCCGGCATCGACCGACGCCAGCAGCTCCGCCAGCGAGGGTTTCAGCACATAGGCCAGGCGCTGGTAATGGCGCGTTGCCGCCAGCATTTCGACCTGGAACGAGCCCTCCCGCTCCGGCACATAGACCTGGGGTACCAGCTCATCGGGGCTGACCTCGATTCCGCTGTATTGCAGCAGCGTCGCCAGCGCGGCCGGTCCGCACTGGTACGCCTCCTGCGGGTAGAAGGGAACCGCACCCAGTTCGCGCTGCGTGGCGATCGGCAGGGTGTCGACGTCATGCAGCAGTTGCCGGGTTTGTGGGGTGGCGCTGCAACCGGCCAGCAGGCCGATGAACAGCAACAGGTAGATCAGGTGGTTGCGGCGTGCGCTAGGGAGGCGGTTCGGCATAGTTCGGGTCAAGGGCGTGTAGCGGCGGCGTCCCGGGAGCGGGGCGCCGCGGCCGGGTTAGATGCGGGGGAAGATATCGGTTACCCCGGCGATGTCGAGCAGGATCAGGATCAGCAGGACCAGTGCCACGGTGCCGAGGGCGTCACCGCCGGCCGGCAGTTGGTCGAGCTTGCCCTGGACCTGCGCCAGCTCGGCGGGGGTCAGGCTGTCGATGCGCTGCTGCACGTCGGCCGGGTCGACGCCCAGTGCCAGCATCTGGTCGCGGACGTCGTCGCGCAGCAGCGTTTCGTTCAGGGTCTGGCGCTGGGTCTGCAGTTCGGCCGCGGCCACCAGTGCGTCGGTGCTGACGATTGCCGCATGGGCCGGAGCCTGCAGGCCGGCACCGGTAAACAGTGTGGCGACCAGCAGTGCCGTCGATCTGCAGCGGCGTGAGGCGCAAGTGAAGGTGTTCAACATAGTGGTTCTCCCCATCGGTCTGATTAAGTCCCTGTAAGACAGGATAGCCGGTGCCAAGTTCAGCGGGGGACGGATGAACGCCGCGTTCAGTTGGCGCGCGTCAATGCGCCGCCGATCACCACCAGCAGCAGGCCGTTGATGCCGTTCAACAGCCGCCCCAGCAGCGGCCGCTGCAGGCGCCGGCGGGCCAGGTCGGTGACCACGGCCAGGCTGCACAGCCACAGCATACTGATGGCGAAGTGGGCCAGTGCCATCAGGCCGGACTGCAGCAGCATCGAGCGCTCGGGATCGATGAACTGGGGCAGGAACGCCATGTAGAACACCACGGCCTTGGGGTTCAGCACGTTGGACAGCACTCCTTCGCGCAACGCGCGCCAGGGACGCAGCGCTTGCCTGGATTGGCTCAGCGCCGCGTTGGCGCCTGCCACGGTCGGTTGGCGTAACGCCTGGCGCAGCGTCTGCACCCCGAGCCAGATCAGGTAAACGGCGCCCGCCAGTTTCAGCAGCATGAAGGCCCAGGCCGACTGCAGCAGGATCACCGATACCCCCAGCGCCGAGACTGTGGCATGCACGAACAGGCCACTGCTGATGCCGAGCGTGGTCAGGGCGCCGTCGCGCCAGCCGCCGCGGGCGGTGTTGCGCAGTACCAGCAGCGTATCGACCCCGGGCGACAGGGTCAGCAGTACGATGGCGAGCAGAAAGGCGAAGTACTGAAACTCCATGATGGCAGGTAGATCCCGGGACGTTGAGAGGGGAACAGATTGTAGTCCCGGGAGCCGGTGGCTTGCCAGTGCGACAATTTACCGCGTTCCCAAGGCGGCTTATTCCATTTCTAATATTAGATATATCTAAAATATATTTAACTGATGTTAGAGAGGCAGGATTGACGCTTATGGCCGCAAACAACTACCCCCCAACGTTGAATCGCGGACGCCGCAGTTGGTTGCAACTGGGGTTGGGTGCCGGAGCGCTGAGTCTGGTTCCCGCCGCTCTCGGGGCGCAGCAGAGCAGCGCCCGGATCGTTATTGTCGGCGCCGGTGCCGCCGGCCTGGCGATCGCGAATCGCCTGAGTCGCGCCCTGCGCGGGGCGCGGCTGACGCTGGTCGGCGCGCGCCAGGCGCACCACTACCAACCCGGTTTCACCCTGATCGCGTCGGGGCTGTGGCAGCCGCATCGGGTACTGACGCAGACCCGCGACTGGCTGCCGGCGGATCTGCAATGGATCGATGCCGACGCCAGCGCCTTCGATCCGCAGCGGCGTCAGGTCAGCCTCACCAGCGGTCAGACCCTGGATTACGACCTGCTGGTGGTCGCCTCCGGTTGCCAGCTCAACTATGACGAGATCGAGGGCATGAGTGCCGACCGGGTCGGCCGCGACGGCATCGGCAGTGTCTACGCCGGTCCGGACAAGGCCAGCGCGACCAATGCGGCCTTCGAGGAGCTGCTGCGTAAAGGCGAGGGGCGGGCGCTGTTCACCCTCTGCGATACTCCACTCAAATGTGCCGGTGCCCCGCTGAAGATGACCTTTACCAGTCTGTCGCGGCTGGAGGCCAGTGGTCGCCGCGCGGCGTTCGACGTCGGCTTCGTGACGCCGTTCGAGCAGCAGGTGTTTGCGGTGCCGGTCTATAACCAGTTCGTGCTGCAGCGCTGGCAGGAGCAGCAGTTGACCCTGCTCGATCAGCGCCGGCTGACGGCGATCGATCCGGGGGCGCGCCAGGCGCAGTTCACGCGGCCGGATGGCAGTCACGCAGTGGAAAGTTACGACTACCTCCATCTGGTCCCGCCGATGAGTGCGCCCGATGTGGTGCGCCGGAGTGAGCTGGCCTGGCAGCAGGGACCCTTCGCCGGGCAATGGCTGGAGGTGGACCAGTACACGCTGCAGCATCGCCGCTATCCGGAGATCTTTGGTATCGGCGACGTGGTCGGCACGCCGTTCGGCAAGACCGCGGCCAGCGTCAAGAAGCAGGCCCCGGTGGTGGAGCAGAATATCCTCGACTACCTGGCCGGGCGCGAGCCGTCGGCACATTACAACGGCTACACCTCCTGTCCGCTGATCACCTCGATCGGGCGCGCCATGCTGGCCGAGTTCGGTTACGGCGGCGAGTTGATGCCCACCTTTCCGTTCATCAGTCCGACCGAGGAGTCCTGGGCGGTGTGGGTAATGAAGGAGAAGATGTTGCAGCCGGCGTACTACGCCATGCTGGAAGGCCGGGTATAAGGAGAAGAGAGCATGACGTTACAAGCGATTCTGGTGGTGATGCTCTACAGTGTCCAACCCTATCTGTGGCTGCTGGTACTGTTGTTGCTGGCGCTGGGGCTGACTTGGGGGCTGGGTTGGTCGCGGCGGTGGACGCGTAACGGGGCGGTCGGCCGGTTGCTGCTACTGCTGGCGCTGGCGATCGGCCTGGTGGCCGCGTTGCTGGCCCCGGCCCTGACCGGTTCGCGCCTGGCCTATGTGGCGACGGCGGCGGACTGGGTGGCGTTGATCGGTGTCGGCATCGGCGCCGCCCTGTACGGCTATCTGCTGCTGTTCCCGTTGTTGCGCCAGCGCTGACGGGCGCCAAAAAGATAAAAAGGGCTGCATTAGCAGCCCTTTTTTAATGGGGTTCCGATGCGCTAGCGCTCGGACTTAGCCGGCCTTGGGTGCCGGACGCGGTGCGCCGCCCTGGCCGGCGGCCGGTTTGCGGCGCGGGCGCCGGCGGCGGGCGGGCTGGTGTCCGCTGGCGTTCTCGCCGGAGCGCTGCCCATCCTGGTGTTCACGGGGCGGACGCGGTTTCTGCGGCTTGGCGTGGCGAGGCGGACGGCTGTTCAGGCGCGATTCCGGTAGGCTGTGGGTCGGTTCGAAACCGGCGATCGTATCACGCTGCAGCAGCTGGCCGGTCAGGCGTTCGATGGCGCTGAGCTGGTCGAACTCGTCGGCGCAGACCAGCGATACCGCCTGGCCGCTGGCCCCGGCGCGGCCGGTACGGCCGATACGGTGAACGTAATCCTCGGCCACGTTGGGCAGGTCGAAGTTGACCACCTGCGGCAACTGGTCGATATCCAGGCCGCGAGCGGCGATATCGGTGGCGACCAGTGCCTGGATCTTGCCGGCCTTGAACTCCGCCAGCGCCTTGGTACGCGCGTTCTGGCTCTTGTTACCGTGGATCGCCGCGGCGCTGATGCCGGCCTCCTCCAGTTGGCGGGTCAGCTTGTTGGCGCCATGCTTGGTGCGGGTGAACACCAGCACCTGGTACCAGCTGTGCTCGCGGATCAGGTGGATCAGCAGGTCGGCCTTCTGTTTCTTGTCGACCGGGTGGATGCACTGGCTCACCGTCTCGGCGGTGGTGTTGCGCGGCGCCACCGAGATCTCCACCGGGTTGTGCACCAGCCCCTTGGCCAGTTCGCGGATCTCGTTGGAGAAGGTGGCGGAGAACAGCAGGTTCTGCCGCTTCGCCGGCAGGATCGCCAGGATCCGCTTGATATCGTGGATGAAGCCCATGTCGAGCATGCGGTCCGCTTCGTCCAGTACCAGCACTTCGAGCTGGCGGAAATGCACCGCGTTCTGTTTGTACAGGTCGAGCAGGCGGCCCGGCGTGGCGACCAGCACATCGGCGCCCTTGCGCAGCGCCATCATCTGCGGGTTGATCTTGACCCCGCCGAACACCACCTGGGAGCGCAACGGCAGGTGTTTGCCGTAGCTGGCGACGCTGTCGCCGACCTGCGCCGCCAGTTCCCGGGTCGGGGTCAGGATCAGCACGCGCACGCTGTTGGCGCCGGCGCGCTGACCGGCCATCAGCCGTTCCAGGATCGGCAGCGTGAAGCCGGCGGTCTTGCCGGTGCCGGTCTGGGCCGCGGCCATCACGTCCTGTCCGGCCAGTACGGCGGGAATCGCCTGTTGCTGGATCGGGGAGGGGGTTTCATAACCCTGTTCGGCGATGGCTTGCAGGATGGGTTGGGACAGGCCGAGGTCGGCAAAACTCATGAACGATACTCTGTTAGATGGTGACGGGTTGAATAGTGGAGGGCGCCGCGCGGGCAGGCGCTGAAGGATACAGTATTGGGCGCGGGATAGCAGCAGCCCGCGCCGGTAAGCGGCGGATCAGAGGCGAAGGGCGTTGAGCAGGGACTCGATGTCGCGGCGCAGTTTGGCATCGATATCGGCACTGCTGGCACTTTCCGACGAGATGAATTCGACGAAGCGGGCGTTCTGCAGGTTGAACAGCGCCTTGCCCAGATCGTAGGCCGACACCTCCTTGGCCACCCGGCCCGCCTGCTGCAACCCTTCGATCTCGCGTACCAGGGCCAGCGCGAGCTGGTGGTCCAGGGTGTGATAGGACTTGCCGAAGCGCGAGCCGGAGTCGCTGATCGAGGCCGCGATCACCTGGCGCCAGATGCTCTTGTCCAGGTGGGTGGTGGCGTGCTGGCGGATGATCTCGGCGAAGTGCAGCAGCAGGTCGACCAGGTTGTCGCAGAGCCCGCCCAGTGCATCGTCGATCTGATCCAGCAGGGCGCGGTCGCTTTCGGCGACCACGGCCATCAATACCCCGGACTTGGTACCGTAATAGTTGTGTACCGTGACGCCGGAGACGCCGGCGGCTTCGGCGATCGCCTCGATCGTGGTGCGCTCGTGGCCCAGCTCGGCGAACAATCCCTTCGCCGCCTTGAGGATGCGTTTCTTGCGATCCTCTTTCTGTTGTTCTCTGAGTCCTGCCAACGGAACCTCCCTCGGTGTTTCATCGGGCCCGCGTGACAGTGCTGCGTGCGGACCTATCTGATAATGGGTTAACTATACCACGTAAAAAGTTTTATAGAGACAAAAATTTTTATTGCGTAAAAAATTTGTCTTGCTATAGTCAAATGGACTCAACCAACACCAACGGGTGAAAACATGCGCTACCTGAAATCACTTTCGGCTGCGGCCGCTGTTGCTGTCGGGCTGGCTGCAGCCCCGGCTTTCGCTAAAGAAAAAGTCCGTGTCGGCGTCTGCGTGTCCTGGCCTGGCTACGCGATGCTGAAAGTCGCCAGCGAGAAGGAGCTGATTAAGGATTACGATCTCAGCTTCAGCATTTTTGAAGATCCGCTGGGCGGCCACTCCGCACTGGCGGCCGGTCAGATCGACGTTTACGGCTGCACCGCCGACTACACCCCGCTGGTGATCGACCGCGGTACCGATGTGGTCAACGTGGCGGCGCTGAACCCCTCCTATGGTGTCGACCACATCATCCTGGCCCCGAACACCAAGGTCGCGGATGTGAAGGGCAACAAGGTTGCCGCACCCCAGGCCTACATCGGTCACCTGCTGATGGGGATCTGGCTGGAGTCCCAGGGGATCACCCCGGACGAGGTGAAGTGGGTCAACCTGAACGCCGACGAAGCGGTGGGCCCGATGGTGTCCGGCGATCTGTCGGCCGCCTACATGTACGAGCCGTGGATCAGCAAGGTACTGGAAGCCACCCCGGGGGCGGCCAGCGTGGTCAACACCTCCGATCCGGAGATGCTGAAGACCGGTATCTTCATGGATGCGCTGTACATGAACAAGAACTTCATCGCCGACAAGCGCGATGCGGCGCTGGCGGTGCTGAAGGCACGCTGGGACGGCCTCGGCTACTGGCATGAGCATGTCGCGGAGACCAACAAGCTGATCGCCGACTTCCTGCAGTGGCCGGAAGAGGATGTGGGCTACGTCATCGGCACCAACGGCAAGAGCTTCGATGGCGGCATCTACATGTTCGACTTCGACGAATCCGCCCGCTTCTGCGGCGTGCTCGACGGCCAGCCGCCGTTCGGCCTGACCCACGGCGGCATGACCGGCGCGGTGGCGCTGACCAACGACTGGTGGATCAAGCTCGGCCTGATGCAGAACAAGGTCGACGCCGCCAAAGGGGTCGACTGCAGCCTGATGGGCGATCTGGTCGACAGCGGTTACCGCCAGTCCTTCGGCGCCAACTAATCCGCTCCAATCAAGTGCTACGGGGCCGCTGGCGGCCCCGGTTTAGGCAGGCGAGGGCAGTATGTCTGAACGTAATCTCAAACCGACCCGTAAACGCCGCCTCCTCGAGGTGCGCAAGGCGGTCTCGCGGCGGCAGGTGATCCTGTCGGCCCTGGCGATCTGGGGGCTGTTCTTCGGTGCCTGGATCATCAGTTCCGCAGCGGGACTGGTCAACGATCTGCTGGTGCCGGCGCCGCAGCAGGTGTTTAGCGCGCTGTACGAGCTGATCGCCGAACGCGGTTTCATCGGTGATATCGGGATCTCCATCGTCCGCGTACTGGTCGCCTTCATCATGGCGGCGGTGGTGGCGGTGCCGCTCGGCGTGCTGATGGGTACCTTCCCGGCGATCGAGGCGTTCTTCGCCCCGTTCGTGTCGGCCTGGCGTTACCTGCCGGCGCCGTCGTTCATCCCGATCCTGCTGATGTGGTTCGGTACCGGCGAGGCGCCGAAGCTGGCGCTGCTGTTCATCGGCGTCATCTTCTTCCTGATCACGCTGGTGATGGACGCGACCAAGAACGTGCGGCGCGAGCTGATCGAGACCGCACTGACGCTGGGGGCCAACCGCAGTATCACCGTGTTCAACGTGGTGCTGCCGGCGGTACTGCCCGACATCATGGTCGCGATGCGCCAGATGCTGGCGATGACCTGGACCTACCTGGTGATCGCCGAGATCGTCGCATCCACCACCGGTATCGGCGCGATGATGATGCGCGCACGCCGCTTCCTCAGCACCGACGAGATCCTGGCCGGGATCCTGGTGATCGGCGCGCTGGGCCTGTTGTTCGACATCCTGTTCGCGGCACTGCACCGCTGGATGTTCCCCTACCTGCGGGAGAAACGCTGATGTCTGCATCGCTGTTACGCCTCGATGGCGTGTGCAAGGATTTCGACCTCGGGCGCGGGCGCTCGCTCCGGGCGGTCGACAGGGTCTCGTTCGAAGTCGAGAAGAGCTCGATCTGCGTCCTGCTCGGCCCCTCCGGTTGCGGTAAATCCACCGTGCTGCGGATGATCGCCGGGCTCGAGGAGCCGAGCGACGGTCAGGTGCTGCTGCAGGGGCAGCCGGTGGACGGTCCCGGTCGCGACCGCGGCATGGTGTTCCAGGCCTACACCTCGTTCGACTGGATGTCGGTGCGCAAGAACGTCGAGTTCGGCATGCGTATCAATGGCATCAGTGCCGCCGAGCGGCGGGAGCGGGCGGAGCACTTCATCAAACTGGTGGGGCTCGGCAAGTTTATCGATGCCTATCCGACCCAGCTCTCCGGCGGCATGCGCCAGCGTGTGGCGATCGCCCGCACCCTGGCCAACGGACCGGAGCTGCTGCTGATGGATGAGCCGTTCGGTGCGCTCGACGCCGAGACGCGCTGGCATATGCAGGAGCTGATGATCGAGGTCGCCAACGAAGAGCAGACCAGCATGGTGATCGTCACCCACGATATCGAGGAGGCGATCTTCCTCGCCGACAAAATCATCTTTCTGTCCAGTCACCCCGGTCGCCTGAAGGAGGAGATTATCCCCGAATTCAAGATTGGGCACCGGATCGCTGACAAGGAACAGATCATCCAGCTGCCGGGCTATGCCGAGCTGGAACGCAAAATCATGCGCTTGATGCGCGAAGAGGGGACACGCGAATGAAGACTGCGAAGATGCGCACCGTACTGATGTCGGAGATGACCTGGCGCGAGTATGCCCAGGCGCTGGAGCGCGATCCGGTGGTGTTCATTCCCACCGGCGCGCTGGAACAGCACGGCCCGCACCTGCCGATGGCGGTGGACTACCTGCTGCCGACGGCGATCGCCCGTGAGGTGGCGGAGCAGGTGGGCGGTGTCGTCGCCGCGCCGGTCACCTACGGCTATAAATCGATGACCCGCTCCGCCGGTGGTCCGTTCTTCCCCGGCAGCACCGGTCTCGACGGCCACACCCTGAGTCTGGTGATCCGCGACATTATCCGTGAGCTGGTGCGCCACGGCGCGCGCCGCATCTGTGTGCTCGACGGCAATTACGAGAACCTCTGGTTCCTGAACGAGGGGATCGACCTGGCGATGCGCGAAGTGGGCGACAAGGGCGTGCGTATCATGTGCCTGCAGCACTGGGAGTTCCTGACCGAGGAGACGCTAGCGCAGGTGTTCCCGGACGGCTATCCCGGCATCGAGCTGGAGCATGCCGCGGTGCTGGAAACCTCGCTGATGATGCATTTCCATCCGCAGCTGGTGCTGACCCAGCAGGTGCCGGACAACGCCGCCGCCGATGCGCCCTGCTACGACGTCTGGCCGCCGCGCCGCGAATGGGTCGCGCCGGAGGGGTCGCTGATCTCCGCCAAGGGCGCCTCGCCGGCGAAGGGCGCGCTGATCGCCGCCCAGTACACACGCGATATCAGTGCCGCGGTGGAACGTGAGTTCTACGCCACCGATGCCGTGGCGGCACAGGCCTGAGCGCGGGAGGAGAGGATGAACGTCAGCTTCGATTTCAGTGCTAAAAAGGTCCTGATCACCGGCGCCAGCCGCGGTATCGGCTTCGGCATCGCGCGCGCTTTCGCCGCTGCCGGCGCCGAGCTGATCCTGCTCGCCGAAGATGCGGGGATCCACGCCGCGGCACGGGAGCTGGGCGACCGGGTGCAGGCGATCCGCTGCGATATCACCGACCGCGCCGCGCTACAGACAGCGCTGGCGGGGCTGGAGCGGGTCGATGTGCTGATCAACAACGCCGGGCTGGAGCGGCCGACGCCGCTGACCGGTCCGGCCCCGGCGACCGACGAGACCTTCGAGCGCATTCTGGCGATCAACGTCACCGGCACGCTGAACGTGACCCGGACGCTGCTGGAGCGGATTCCCTCCGGCGGGCGGATCATCCTGACCTCGTCGATCTGGGGCAAGACGGCGGTGGCCGATTTCTCCGCCTACGTGGCGTCCAAGCACGCGCTGATCGGCCTGATGCGCAGCTGGACCCAGGAGCTGGGGCCGCGCGGCATCGGTGTCAACGCGGTGTGCCCGGGCTGGGTCAAGACCGAAACGGCGATGGCCTCGCTGCGCAGCATGGCGCAGAGCAGCGGGCGCAGCGAAGCGGAGCTGGAAGCGGACATCTTTGCGGCCCAGGCGATGCCGGGGCTGATGACAGCGGACGATATCGCCGGACTCTATCTGTTCCTGGCCAGCGATGCGGCCGCCAATATTACCGGCCAGGCGATCAACATCGACCGTGGGGAGGTGATGGCATGAACGAATACAACCGTCCGTTAGCGGGCAAGGTGGCGCTGGTCACCGGCGGTTCGCGCGGTATCGGCCGCGGCATCGCGCTGGCGCTGGCCAAGGCCGGGGCCAAGGTGGCGATCTGTCATCCGGGCGACGAGCGGGCCGCACAGACACTGGCCGAGCTGCAGCAGTATGGCGAGGCGCTGGAGCGTTGCGCCGACGTCACCTCGGAAGCGGCCATGGTGGCGCTGTTCGACCAGGTCTGCACCCTGCTCGGCACCCCCGATATCGTCGTCAGCAACGCCGGGATTCTGCACGAGGCGCCGCTGGTGGAGACCTCTGCGGCTGATTTCGACCGCGTCCTCGATGTCAACCTGCGTGGCTGTTTCCTGGTCAACCGGGAGGCGGCGCGGCGCATGAAATCCGGGCGGATCATCAATATCGCCTCGGACCTGGCGCTGCTCGGGCGCGAACGGATGACCGCCTACTGCGCCTCCAAGGGCGGCGTCATCAGCCTGACCCGCTCCCTGGCCCGCGAGCTGGCACCGCATATCCTGGTCAACGCCATCGCCCCGGGTTCCATCGACACCGACATGACCAGTGTCGACAGTATGAGCCCGGAGGCGCTGGCGAAGGACCTGGCCACGCCGCTGGCGCGTTTCGGCACGGTGGAGGAGATCGCGGCGACGGCGCGGTTCCTGGCCGGCCCCGAGGCGGGCTTCATCACCGGGCAGTGTTTCGGCGTCAACGGCGGCAGCGTCATGTACTGAGGCGGAGCCGGTAATCGATTTGCACGCGCCGGTCCGCAGGCCGGTATTCATTTGTGAGAGTTGTACGATGAGTTTCGATCCCAAACTGCAGCCGCGTTACAGCGGTATCCCGACCTTCATGCGCACCCCCTACACCACCGAGCTGAGCGAGATCGATATCGCGCTGATCGGCGTGCCGTTCGACGGCGGCGTGACCAACCGTACCGGTACCCGCCACGGGCCGCGCGAAGTGCGCAACCAGTCCAGCCTGATGCGCACCGTCAACCAGAGCACCGGGGTGGCACCGTTCGAGTTGTGCCGGGTCGGCGATATCGGCGATGCGGTGCCGGACAGCCCGTTCGAACTGACCGGCGCCCACGACTCGATCCAGGCGTTCTATGAGCCGGTCAAGGCGGCGGGTCTGCTGCCGATCTCTGCCGGCGGCGACCACTCGATCACGCTGCCGATCCTGCGCGCGATGGCGAAGGACGGTCCGGTGGCCCTGGTGCATTTCGACGCCCACTGCGATACCGGCGACAACTACCTCGGCTCGCGCTTCCATCACGGCTCGCCGTTCAAGATCGCGGTGGAGGAGGGGCTGATCGATCCGAAGCGGACGATCCAGATCGGTATCCGCGGCGGCCTGACCGACCCGAACCAGTGGAAGTTCAGCTACGACAGCGGCATGCGCGTGATCCTGATCGACGAGTTCTACCAGATGGGGGTGGACGCGGTGATCGAGGAGATCCACCGCGTGGTGGGCGATGCGCGGACCTACGTCACCTTCGACGTGGATGGTCTCGATCCGGTCTACGCACCGGGGACCGGCACACCGGAGGTGGGCGGTTTCACCACCTTCGAGGCGCAGAAGATGATCCGCTCGCTGGCCGACCTCGACATCATCGGTGCCGACGTGGTCGAGGTGGCACCGCCGTTCGACCCCAGTGGCGTGACCGCGCTGGTCGGCGCCACGATGATGTGGGAGCTGCTCTGCGTCAGCGCCGTGGCGCTGCAGCGCCGCCGCGGCTGACCCCGGCGCGCTCAATCCCCGCCGGCGTCCAGCGTCTGGCGCTGGCGCAGGGCGGGGAACAGTCGCATCCACAGCGCGATGATCAGCAGCGTGCCGATACCGCCGACGACGATGGCCGGCACCGCACCGAACCAGGCCGCGGTGACCCCGGACTCGAACTCGCCGAGCTGATTGGAGGCGCTGATAAAGATCGAGTTGGCGGCGCTGACCCGGCCGCGCATCTCGTCCGGCGTTTCCAGCTGCACCAGCGTGGAGCGGATCACCACGCTGACCATATCCGCACCGCCCAGCACCAGCAACGACAACAGCGACAGCAGCAGATTGCTGGACAGCGCAAAGGCGATGGTCGCCAGACCGAAGATCGCCACCGACACCAGGAAGATCGGCCCGACCCGCCGTTGCAGCGGCCGGTGCACCAGCCAGATCGACATCACCACCGCACCGACCGCCGGTGCACAGCGTAACAGGCCCAGTCCCCAGGGGCCGGTTTCCAGCACATCCTTGGCGATGATCGGCATCAGCGCCGTGGCCCCGCCGAGCATTACCGCGAACATATCCAGCGAGATCGCGCCGAAGATCACCGGGTTGCGAGTGATGAAGGTGATGCCGCCGAACAGGCTCGCCAGGTTGACCGGTGTGCGTTCGCGTACCTGATGCTCGTAGTGCAGGTGCAGCAGCGACAGCGCCGACAGCAGCAGGCAGAACACGCTGCTGCCGTACAGCGCCTCGGGCCCGAGCAGGTAGATCAGCCCCCCCAGCGCGGGGCCGACGATCACCGTGGCTTCGCGCCCCGACGCGGTCCAGGTCAGTGCCCGCGCCAACAGCTGAGGGCCGACCAGGTTCGGAACCAGCGCCTGGGTCGAGGGCATCTCGAACGCCCGCGCCGCACCCATCAACACCGCGCAGAGGTAGATCAGCCCGGGGCTGATCTGACCGGTCAGGTTGCCGATCAGCAGCAGCGCGACGGCGGCGGTCATCACCAGCCGGCTGACGATGGTGATCAGGCGTCGGTTGCAGATATCGGCCATCTGCCCGGCGAACAGCGTCAGCCCAAGCTGCGGCAGGAACTGCGCCAGCCCCACCAGACCCAGCGCCAGCGCGCTGTCGGTCAGGTCGTAGATCTGCCAGCCGATGCCGACGGCGAGCATCTGGATCGCCAGCGACGACGCCATCTGGCCGGTCCAGAAGTGCATGAAGGTGCGGTGCTTGAGCAGCGAGTCCGGTGCCATGGGAGTCCTTATACGGCAGAGAGTACGCAGGAGCGCAGCGCCACAGTGTACTGCAGCCGGGCCCGGTAGAGGATAGGG
>QKGH01000136.1 GCA_003250495.1 Marinobacterium sp. | reverse complement strand
TGATGTTCGACAAACTGCAGCTGGACGATCCGGTCGGTGCGCTGTCGGTGCATGGCAGCGCCGGGGTCTGGGGTATCTTCGCCGTGCTGCTGAGCAATGAGGATGCGACCTTCTTCGGTCAGTTCGTTGGCACCGTTGCCACCTTCGCCTGGATGTTCCTGGCCAGCTTTGTAGTGCTGCTGGTGATCAAGGCGATCATGGGTCTGCGCGTCAGTGCCGAAGAGGAAGCCGAGGGGATGGACGTGCACGAGTGCGGTATGCACGCTTATCCGGAGTTCGGCGCCGATCGCGTAAAATAAGCCGAGTTTGGTTGGCGTTATAATCTTCGGCGTTAGCTTTTTGTTTGCCCTCCATCAAAGGCCCTGCGGGGCCTTTTTATTCGTCCGGCGCTTCGCGCCGGTGGCGCCGCCCGTGCCGCCCGTGCCCGGTATTTGAGCGCCGGCGACATGAGATCTTGAGTTTGGCCGGTAAAACTCAATACAGTACTGTTCTTGACCGGTTAATTTACAGGCTGAGGGAGCAGCATATGTCAGAACAAATACCAATGCTGAAGCGTACGCCGCTGCATCATCGCAAGATCGATGTGCAGGGCTATTTGCGCGATGACGGCCTGTGGGAGATCGAAGGTATTCTGGCGGATACCAAGGGCTACGATATCCATCTGTTCGATCGCGGGCAGATCCCGGTGGGCGGCTACCTGCACTATATGACCCTGACGTTGATCGTCGACGAAGGGCTGGTGATCAAGGATGTCCGTGCGCGTATGGACTGGACGCCGCACCAGGATTGTCCCGGTGCAGAGCCGCAGTACCGGGCGCTGATCGGGCTGAGGATAAAATCCGGCTGGATGGACGAGGCCAAGCGTGCGATCGGGCGCGCGACCGGATGCACTCATTTGACCGAACTGCTGCCGGTGCTGGCCACCGCGGCGATCCAGACCATCCGCGGCTACCGGCTGCGCGAGTCCAAGGGGTACGACCGTTCCGAGAGCGAGCGCGGGCGGATGCTGAACTCCTGCCAGGGGTTCAGCGAGGGCAGCCGGGCACAGCAGCATCTGTGGCCGGAGTTGAACCAGGCTGAGCGCTAGGCGGTTGTGCGTCGGCCGTACCGAGCGGCCCCGATAGCGCGATAAGACCCAATGCGCCGCCGCGGCCCCAACCCGTCGCGCTGGCGGGGCGATGGGGCAGCTGTGGTGGTCGCGGGTTAATCCAACGGCCCGAGTAGCGCGTTCACCAGTTGCTCCAGCTCCTGAATCCTTGCGGGCCTCGCCTCGGGTACCTGCGCCTGCAGCACGTCGGCGGCAGCCTGCTCCGCGGTGCAGATAAAGGCGAGCGGCAGGTACAGCGCGGCCAGCGCCGTGCGGACCGCCTGCAGTTGCTGTTCCGGGTTCGCTTCCTGCAGATAGACCAGCAGCGCCCGCGCGTTGACCTCGCGATGGCACAGGCGGGCGGCCTGCTCGATATCGTCGACCGGGTAGACCCGCCCCTGACAGCGTTGCGTCAGCGCTTCGGCCAGGGCCGTGGGGGCACCCAGCAGCAACAGCGTCGGCTGCGGCAGCTGTCCGGGTTGCGCCTGTCGCAGCCGGCGGGCCGTAGTGACGGCAAAGGGGTTCACCTGCTGCCAGTAACGCTCGCCGAACACCCGGTCGACTTCGGCGACGTCGGTGATGCCCTGCTCCAACCACTCCCGGCACTGGCTGTCGAAACTGCGTTGCGGGTTGGCCTCGGCCTCGGCCAGATAGCGCCCCTGGCGTAACAGATGGCGCTCGCCGCTCTCCCAGCGATGTACCTCGACCAGCGGCAGTTGGCCGCGATAGCCGCTGTAGTGGCAGTGCGGACAGCCCCGGGCATGGCGTGCGGGCGTCGTTCCGCTGGCGTCGATGAACAGCTGCTCCAGCTCGCTGGGCGCGGTCACGGCCGTCGCGCACCGCTCGCACAGGCGGCGCAGCAGGCGCTGCTCGATGACGCCGTTCAGCGCGTCGGCCAGCAGGTTGGCACTGATACCCTGTTCCAGCAGTTCGCGGATCGCCGCCCGCAGATCCGGTGCGCTGCAGCGGAGCAGCACGCTCTGGCCGCGCAGCGCCATGCGGATAACGCGCTGCAGGGCTGGCGCATCGTACAGCTCATCGAGCACCAGTACGTCCGGGTTCTGGGCCAACAGCGCCGGCAGCAGGGCCGGGAGGGGTTGGTCGGTGGCGCAGGCTTCGATCTGGGTCGCCTGGGGCAGCGGCCGGCCGCCGCGCTCCTCCAGCACCATCAGGTTGTGCTGCAACGGGTTCCATTCGTCGAGCAGCGTATAGAGGGTGCTGCGCTTGCCGCTGGCGGCGGGACCTGCGATCAAGGTCAGGCCGCCCTCCCGCCGGCACAGCTCGCGCAGGTCGGCCTGGGTCTGCGGGTCGAAGCCGAGCTGGGGCAGTGTCAAACGCCGGTCGTCATGCAGGCGCAGGTGCAGATGGAGGCCGTCGCGTCCCTCCAGGCGGGACAGGTGGCAGGCGACGGTGCGCGTTCCCAGCGGCAGTTGCAGGCGGCCGCGCTGGGGCGCCGTCGGCCCGGGGGCGAAGCCCGCGCGCTCGCATAGTGCGTCGATCAGGGCGCGGGCCAGCGCGGCCGGAAGCATGGGGCCGCGTACCAGCACGCCGTCGATACGGTAACGCAGCGGCAGGGCGGGGCTGGCGGCGAGATACAGCTCCTGGGCGTTGCTGTCGAGCGCCTGTTGCAGCAGGGCACTCAACCAGCCCGCCGTGTCGTGCGGGGCCGGCCAGGCGGAGTCGTGGCGGTGCCAGAAGGCGTGGGTCGCGGTATCGCTGGGGGATGGGGTCGGCATCGGCGCTCCTGTAACGGGGAAAGATCGTCGACACTGCGCG
This sequence comes from Marinobacterium sp., assembly GCA_003250495.1. Classification (GTDB taxonomy): domain Bacteria; phylum Pseudomonadota; class Gammaproteobacteria; order Pseudomonadales; family Balneatricaceae; genus Marinobacterium_D. The sequence goes on along the minus strand of QKGH01000136.1, from coordinate 14,242 downwards.
TGCCGGCTTTCCGCACAAACTTTTGCTAGAATACCGCGCTTTCAGTCACCAGATCGAACGGGCATACCTTCCATGAACTCCCTGGGCCACCTCTATATCATCTCCGCGCCGTCCGGTGCCGGTAAAACCAGTCTGGTACGGCAACTGCTGGGGCGCGACCCACAGGTGGTGGTGTCGGTGTCCCATACCACGCGGCCGATGCGCGCGGGTGAGGTGGATGGCCGCGACTACAACTTCATCAGCATGGAACGCTTCGACGCCAAGATCGAGCAGGGGCTGTTCCTGGAGTATGCCGAGGTGTTCGGCAACAAGTACGGTACCTCGCAACTGTGGGTCGAAGAGCAGCTGCGGCAGGGGCGCGATGTGATTCTGGAGATCGACTGGCAGGGCGCACAGCAGGTGCGCCGGCTGATGCCGCGTACCCGCTCCATCTTTATTTTGCCGCCGAGTCGCGAGGAGCTGGAAACCCGCCTGCGGGGACGCGGTACCGATTCGGAAGAGGTGATCGCGCGGCGGTTGTCGGAAGCGGTGTCCGAGATGAGCCACTACGGCGAATATGACTACCTGATCGTCAACGATCATTTTGACGAGGCGCTGGCGGATCTGGTCGCCGTGTTCCGGGCGGTGCGCCTGAAACAGGACGTTCAGCAGCTGCGTCACGAGCAGCTGTTGGAGTCGCTCTTGTCTCAGCTCTGATCAATCCGTAAACTAAACGGCTATTTTCCGAGCATCGATCGTTCGAATCCAATAATCCTTTCCTGATCTGAATTAACTTCCGAGGACTGCCATGGCACGTGTAACCGTTGAAGATTGCCTTGAAAACGTCGATAACCGCTTCGAGCTGGTGATGGTTTCCGCCAAGCGTGCGCGGCAGTTGGCAACGGGCGGCAAGGATCCCAAGGTCGAGTGGGAAAACGACAAGCCGACCGTAGTCGCCCTGCGTGAAATTGCCGAGGGTCTGGTCGACCGCACCGTGCTCGACGATCGCGACGCAGACTGAGCTTTTCCTGTTCCCGCGGATACGGCATCATCTCTGAATAGGAAGGAGTCGGCGCTACGCCTGGTTTTGGCGCCGGCTCGCAGTATCCACACGGAGGACTGATGCCCACTATCGACGCCCTTTCCGAACAACTGACCGAGTACCTGGATCCGGAACAGATCCGGCAGGTGCGGCGTGCCTATTTCTATGCCGAACAGGCGCACGACGGACAGCGGCGCAAGAGCGGCGAGCCCTACGTGACCCACCCGCTGGCCGTGGCCGGCGTGCTCTCCGAGATGCACATGGACCATCAGAGCCTGATGGCCGCCATGCTGCATGACGTGATCGAAGATACCGAGATCAGCTACGAGGGGATCGAGTCGCAGTTCGGCAAGGCCGTGGCCGATATCGTCGACGGCGTCTCCAAACTGACCCATCTGGAGTTCGAAACCAAGGCCGAGGCCCAGGCCGAGAACTTCCAGAAGATGGTGCTGGCGATGGCCGAGGATATCCGCGTGATCCTGGTCAAACTGGCCGACCGCCTGCACAACATGCGCACCCTCGGTGCCATGCCGCCGGAAAAACAGCGCCGTATCTCGCGCGAAACCCTCGATATCTACTCGCCGATCGCCGCCCGGCTCGGCATGCGCGACGTGCAGGTGGAGCTGGAGGACCTGGCGTTCCAGGCCTACTACCCGATGCGCGCCAAGCGTATCCGCCGCGCCGTGGTCAAGGCGCGCGGCCAGCGCAAGGATGTGATCACCCGCATCGAGCAGGCGATCCAGAGCCGCCTCGATCAGGAACATCTGCCCGGCATCGTGGTGGGGCGCGAAAAGCACCTGTACAGCATCTACCGCAAAATGAAGACGCAGCGTAAGGCGTTCGCCGACATCATGGATGTGTTCGCCTTCCGCGTCGTGACCGATAGCGTCGACGACTGCTACCGCATCCTCGGTGCCGTGCACAACCTGTACAAGCCGGTGCCGGGACGGTTCAAGGATTACATCGCCATCCCCAAGGCCAACGGCTACCAGTCGCTGCATACCGACCTGTTCGGCGCCCGCGATATCAACATCGAGGTGCAGATCCGCACCCACGAGATGGACGCGGTGGCCAGCCAGGGGATCGCCGAGCACAGCCACTACAAGGTGTATGGCGACTCCGAGAGCGCCATCGGCTCCTATAACCGGGCCCGCAAGTGGGTGCAGGGGCTGCTGGAGATGCAGAAGCGCGCCGGCGACTCGATGGAGTTTATCGAGAACGTGAAGAAGGACCTGTTCCCGGACGAGGTCTATGTGTTCACGCCGAAGGGGCGCATCCTGGAGATGCCGCGGGGCGCCACGCCGGTGGATTTCGCCTATGCGGTGCATACCGATGTCGGCAACTCCTGCGTCTCCTGCCGCATCAACCGCCGGCTGGCGCCGCTGTCGGAGCCGCTGCAGAGCGGCCAGACGGTGGAGATCATCACCACGCCGCGGGCGCAGCCGAACATGGCCTGGCTCAATTTCGTCGTCACCGGCAAGGCGCGCTCCAGCATCCGCCACTTCCTGAAGAACCAGCAGCGGCATGAATCGGTCGAGCTGGGGCGGCGCCTGTTGAACCAGTTCATGGCCAACTATGGCGCGTCCATCGACGATATTGCCGCGGAGAAACTGGATCCGCTGCTGCAGGAGGCGGAGTTCGGCGGTCTCGACGACCTGCTCGAAGATATCGGCATGGGCAACCGCATGGCCTATGTGGTGGCGCGCCGCCTGCGTCCGGAATCGCCAAGCGAGGGCAGCGTCACCCAGATCTCGAGCACGCCCGGCAAGCCGCTGGCGATCCAGGGCACCGAAGGGATGGTGATGCACTACGCCAAGTGTTGCCACCCGATCCCGGGCGACGCGATCGTCGGCCATATCAGCACCGGTCGCGGGCTGGTGGTGCACCGCACCGATTGCCGCAATATCGGCTATATGCGCGAGGATTCGGAGAAGTGCATCTACCTGGAGTGGTCCGGTAGCGACGAGGAGGAGTACACGGTGGCGCTGCAGCTGCAGGTCGAATCCCAGCGCGGCATCATCGCCCAGATCGCCATGGCGGTGGCCGATGCCGGCGCCAACCTGCTGAAGATCGACTCCGGCGAGCGCGAGGGGCAGCTGGTCAGCGTGCAGATGGAGCTGACCGTGTTCAACCGTGTCCACCTGGCCAACGTCATCAAGCAGCTGCGCAAGCTGCACAGCATCAACCGTATCCTGCGTCAGTGACGCGCTAGCCGGTGCGGCGGCGTCAATCGCCCGCCGCGGCACCCTCCCGCCGGGGATCTATCCCCACCTCCCAACGTCCGTCCGGCAGTCGCCGGATGCCGTGCAAGCCGCTGTTCAGATCGCTGCGTTTGATGCTGTGACCCCGCGCCTCCAGTGCCGTTGCCAACGCATCGGCGGCATTGCCGTGCTCGATGCTGGTGGCGCCGTTGCGGTTGCTGACATGGGGCAGGGCGAACACCTGCTGCAGGCTCAGCTCGCTGTTCAGCAGTACCAGCAGGGATTGGGCCACGTAGTTGATGATATGGCTGCCGCCGGGCGAGCCGAGCGCCGCCACCAGGTTATCCTCGGCGTCGAACACCATCACCGGGGCCATCGAACTGCGCGGGCGTTTGCCCGGCTGTACCCGGTTTGCCACCGGCACGCCGTCCACCTCCGGGACGAAGGAGAAATCGGTCAACTGATTGTTGAGCAGGAAACCGCCGCTCATCAGCGTGGAGCCGAAGGCGTGTTCGATACTGCTGGTGATCGACACCGCATTCCCCTCGCGATCGACGATGACGAAATGGCTGGTGGAAGGCAGCTCCGGCGAACGGTCGTCGGCACGCGCCAGCGTGGCCGGCGTACCGGGTTCGGCATCGCCCATGTCGTGGTTGGCGTCGATCAGTGCGCTGCGCTGCTGCAGGTACTCCCGCTGCAACAACCCCTGCACCGGGACCTCGACGAAATCGGCATCGCCCAGGTAACGGGCACGGTCGGCATAGGCCAGGCGCGAGGCCTGGGTGAACAGCTGGGCAACGTCGGGTGTTAAGCTGCCGGCATCGGTAACGGGGCCCAGTGCTGACGGTTCCAGCAGGCCCAGGATCTGCAGCAGTGTCACGCCGCCGGAGGTGGGCGGCGGAAAGCCGCAGACACGGTAGCTGAGGTAGGGGCGGCACAGCGGGGTGCGCTCCACGGCGCGATAGTTGTGCAGATCGTCGCGGCTCAGCAGGCCGCGCTTCTCTGCTTCGGTCGCTTGCACCGCGGCGACGATCTGCTCGGCGAGGGGGCCGTTATACAGCGCATCGGCGCCGCCCTCGGCGATCAGGCGCAGACTGGCGGCCAGTTCGGGGTTGCGGCGCAGCGTGCCGACCGGCAGCGGTTGTTCATCGGCGGTGAAAAAGTAGGCTTTGGCCTGGGGGTAGCGCCCCAGCCCCGGGTTCACCGCCTGGGCGATCAGACCATGCAGCCTGGGGCCTACCTCGAAACCCTGTTCGGCCCGGTCGATGGCGGGGGTGAACAGGGTGTTCCAGGGGCGTTTGCCGTGGGCGTTATGCGCCAGCTCCAGCATCCGCAGCACGCCCGGAGCGCCGACGGAGCGGCCGCCGATCACCGCATCGATCCAGCGCAGCGGGGTACCGTCCGGCTGCAGAAACAGTGCGGGCGTGGCGCTGGCCGGCGCCGTTTCGCGCCCGTCGTAGGCGTGCAGGCGGTGGTGGTTCTGGTCCCAGTAGAGCAGGAAGGCACCGCCGCCGATACCGGAGGACTGCGGTTCGACCAGCGTCAGCATCGCCTGTACCGCGATCGCGGCATCGATGGCGTCGCCCCCCTCATTCAGGATTCGGTACCCGGCCGCGGCGGCCAGCGGATGGGCGGCCACGACGACCTGGCGGTAGTGCCGGGCAGCGGCGATCTGTTGCAGACCGGTGGCCGCTTCCGGCTCGGGCTGCTCCCGGGCCTGTACTCCGTTTGCACCGAGACTCCAGACGACGATCATCAGTAGGGCTAGCAGCTGCATCGGGCTCTCCTGTCGGTGGGTTGAACCGTTGATTAAAGCGGAATAATGAATGAGTTACATCAGGCTATCCTATAATCTAGAACTCTCGCTGGATTAAGGGCATGGGATGGCCCGGATAAACCTCATCGGTATCTGTCTGGGGGATAAGAGTAAGTGTCTTTAGGAGTTGCGGTGCCGGATGGCGCCTTGAGCGATGCAGTACGACTGGTGTTGATGCACGATGCCGACGGAAAGGCGTTGGTGCTGGTACCGGCGAACAAGTTATTGAATCTGGCGAATGTGTGGAGCCTGGCCGGGCGCAAGTTACGCACCGTCAAGGCGGACGATGCGGAGCGTTTTTTCGGGCAGGAGGGGCTGCAAAGCGCCAAGGGGCAGGAGCACCTGATGGAGAGCCTGCCGCTGCTGATCGATCAGTCGCTGCAGGGATGTGCCGAACTCAACCTGCTGGAGATGAACAGCGGGCTGAGGTTTAGCTGGCCCCTCCGGCCGGAGGGGCGCAACGATGTGCAGTTCGCGGCACTCAGCATCAGTCCGGAGGAGATTAGCGCACGGGTACCGCTGGGCGACGATGCCACCGTGATCAGCCGGGCGGTGGAGCGCTTCACCGCGTTGCGCATGCAGCAGCGGCTGGAGGATACGCTGGGATTGCCGTCGCTGGCGCCGACCACGCAGAAGATCATCATGCTGCGCTCCAATCCGGATGCCGGTGTCGATGAGCTGGTACCGGTGGTGCGGGTGGACCCGAGCCTGTCGGCCCAGGTGATGGGCTGGGCGGTATCGCCCTATTATGCGGCGCCGGGCAAGGTCAATTCGATCGACGAGGCGGTGATCCGGGTGCTGGGCTTCGACCTGGTGGTGAACCTGGCCCTGGGGATCGCCATGGGCAAGGTGCTGCAGGTGCCCGAGGATATGCCGCGCGGGTCGACGCCCTACTGGAAGCAGGCGCTCTACACCGCCACCCTGGCCGAGATGCTGGCGCGCAGGATGCCGTTGGCGCTGCGTCCGCAGATCGGTCTGGTGTACCTGGCGGGTTTGCTGCACAACTTCGGTTACCTGGTGTTGGCGCATCTGTTCCCGCCCCAGTTCTCGATCCTGTCGCGCTATATTGAAGCCAACCCCCATCTGGAGCAACTGATCGTCGAGCAGCAGGTGCTGAATGTGACCCGGGATCAGATCGGCGGCTGGCTGCTGGAGAGTTGGAAGTTGCCGCTTGAGGTGTGCGAGGCGATCCGCCAGCAGCAGTTGGAAAGGCCCAGCGGCGAGGGTGAGATCTACGCCCGGCTGTTGCGGCTGACCACGCTGTTGCTGCGGCGCGAAGGGGTCAACGATGGTCCGGTGCTGGAGATCGACGCCGAGCGTTATGCGGAGCTTGGGCTGTCGGCGGAGCAGGCCGATGAGGCGTTGCTGCAGTTGCATGCGGCGCAGGCCGACCTGGATCAGCTGACCTATACCCTCAGTCGCAGTCGCTGAGCCCGCAGGGCAGGGCGCCAAGCGGGCCGGCGGTGCGGCCTGAGCTCAAGGCTCAGGCCAGTTCGCTTCTATCAGGCCAGTTCCGCTTCCAGCTGTTCCAGTGTCTCCTGGCGCTCCAGCCACTCCATCTCCACTGTTTCCTGCTCCTGACGCAGGCTGGCCTGATTGGCCAGTAGCTGTTTCAGCTCCTCCTTGCGCGCGTCCGAGTATAGATCGCTGTCGCCCAGTTGCTGCTCCAGCTGTTCCAGCTGAGCAGTCACCTGCTCCAGTCGTTTTTCCAGCTTTTCCAGCGCCTGCTTCAGCGGCCGTAGCTGGGCCCGGCGCTCCGCCTCCAGCCGTTTCTGCTCCTTGCGCTCGGCGGCGCTGAGCGAGCGGTTCTCGCGCGGGGCATCGCTGTCGAGCTCCTGGCGGCGGGCCAGTTCGCCCTCTTTGCGCTGGCGCGCCAGCCACTGGTGGTAGTCGTCCAGGTCGCCGTTGAACTCGTCGATCTTGCCGTTGGCCACCAGTAGGAACTGGTCCACGGTATTGCGCAGTAGGTGGCGGTCGTGGGACACCAGGATCAGCGCGCCGTCGAAACTCTGCAGCGCCAGCGTCAGCGCGTGACGCACCTCCAGATCCAGGTGGTTGGTCGGTTCGTCGAGCAGCAGCAGGTTCGGTTTGCGCCAGGCGATCAGCGCCAGCGCGACGCGCGCCTTTTCGCCGCCGGAGAAGCGTCCCACCGCTTCCAGCGCATCGTCGCCGATGAAACCGAAGCTGCCCAAAAAGTTGCGCAGCTCCTGATCGCTGGCCTGCGGTGCGATGCGCTGCAGGTGCAGCAGCGGCGAGGCGTTCAGATCCAGCGCTTCGAGCTGGTGCTGGGCGAAGTAGCCGATCTCCAGGTGCTCGCCCTCGTGGCGCTCGCCGCTGCGCAGCGCCAGGCTGCCGACCAGGCTCTTGATCAGCGTCGACTTGCCGGCGCCGTTGTGGCCGAGCAGGCCGATGCGGGCGCCCGGCGTCAGCGTCAGCGAAATATCCTTCAGGATGGCGCGGTCGGCGTAGCCGAGGTCGGCGTCGTACAGCGTCAGCAGCGGCGACGACAGTTTGTCGGAGCTGTCGAAGCGGAAGCTGAACGGGCTGTCGATATGGGCTGGGGCGATCAGCTCCATCCGCTCCAGCTCCTTGACCCGGCTCTGCGCCTGCTTGGCCTTGGAGGCCTTGGCCTTGAAGCGGCGGACGAAGTTTTCGATCTGCTCGATCCGCGCCTGCTGCTTGTCGAACGCCGACTGCTGCTGCGCCAGGCGCTCGGCCCGGGCGCGTTCGAAGGCGCTGTAGTTGCCCTTGTACAGGGTCAGCTCGCGGTTATGCATATGCACCACCTGCTCCACCACCGCGTCGATGAAGTCGCGGTCGTGGGAGATCAGCAGCAGGGTGCCGGGATAGAGCTTGAGCCACTGCTCCAGCCAGATGGTGGCGTCGAGGTCGAGGTGGTTGGTGGGCTCGTCGAGCAACAGGATGTCGGAGCGGCACATCAGTGCCTGCGCCAGGTTCAGGCGGATGCGCCAGCCGCCGGAGAAGCTGTTGACCGGGCGCTCGGCGTCACCGGGCAGGAAGCCGAGACCGTCGAGCAGTTGGTGGGCGCGGGATTCGGCGCGGTAGCCGTCGATCGCCTCCAGCTCCGCATGCAGCTCGCCGATGCGTCCGCTCAGGTGGTCGTGCTCGGCCTCGGCCAGCTGCTGCTGGATCTGGCGCAGGCGCTGGTCGCCATCGAGGATGTAGTCCAGCGCGCTGCGCGTGCTGGCGCTGACCTCCTGCGCCATGTGGGCGATCTCCAGCTTCGGCGGCAGGAACAGGTCGCCGGCGTCCGGGTGCAGTTCGCCCAGCAACAGCTTGAACAGGCTCGACTTGCCGACGCCGTTGTTGCCGATGATGCCCACCTTCCAGCCGTCGTGCAGCGTCAGGTTGGCGTGGTCGAGCAGCTGCAGGGCGCCGCGATGTAGGCTAAGGTTCTGTATCTGAATCATGGCGGGGGATTTTACTCTGGAGACACCACTGTGGCACTACGCCCTGGGACTTTATTCACGGCCCGGCGTCGAGGCGGCGGCGCTGGCGCTGCAGCAGGCCGGGCTCAGTATTAACCGGCTGCTGTTTGCCTGTTGGCTGGCCAGTGAGGGGCGGGAGTTGAAGAGCGACTACCTGCAGGGCGAGGCCCTGCAGTGGCAGCGGGAGTTGACCCATCCGCTGCGTGCGCTGCGCTACCGGGTACGGGGACAGAAAGCGGCGGCGCCCGAACTGGAAGCCTGTTACCGCAAGTTGCGGGAAGCCGAGCTGGCCGCCGAACAGGTCGAACTGTGGTTGCTGTGGCGCCAGGTCGATGCCGCACCGGACACCGCGCAAGCGCCAGGAACGACGCTGGCCTGGCGCAATCTGCGCCTGCTGTTCGGTGACGACGAGGCGTTGTACCGGCGTAGCCGGGCAGCGCTGGAGCTGCTGGTCGCGCGTGCTTTCGACCCCGCAAAGTAGATTTCTGTCGCGGGGTGGCGGCAGGCTGAACTTTCACGTTTAATGACCGCCTAACACAGCACGACCCCAAGGCTATACACAGCGTTTATCAGTTAAGGAATCGGGAATGAAAAAGACATTGCTCGCAGCTGCACTGACGGGTGCTCTGATTTCAGCAACAAGCGTTCAGGCAGCGGAGCTGGCGACCGACGAACAGAAGCTCGGTTACAGTCTCGGGCTGATCCTCGGCGAAAAACTGAAAGCGGACATCGAGGACCTCGACATCGATGCGTTCCGCCAGGGGATGGAAGCGATCTACACCGGCGCAGAGCCCAAGCTGTCGCAGGAAGAGGTTTCCGGCGTGATGCAGGCGTTCCAGATGAAGAAGATGGAGGAGCAGCGCGCCGCCTTCGCCAAGCTGGCCGATGAAAACCAGGCCGCCGGCAAGAAATACATGGAAGAGAATGGCGAGAAGAAGGGGGTGACCACCACCGCTTCCGGCCTGCAGTATGAAGAGCTGGTCGCCGGCAAGGGCAAGAGCCCGAAACCGGAGGATACGGTCAAGGTCCACTATCGCGGCACGCTGATCGACGGTACCGAGTTCGACAGCTCCTATGCGCGTAACGAACCGGTCTCCTTCCCGCTCAACGGCGTGATTCCGGGCTGGACCGAAGGTCTGCAGCTGATGAAAGAGGGCGGCAAGGGGCGCCTGGTGATCCCGGCCGATCTGGCCTACGGTCCGGGTGGCATGGGCAACGCCATCGGCCCGAACGAGACCCTGGTGTTCGAAGTCGAGCTGCTGGAAGTGAATCCGAAGGCGGAAGGCGAAGCCAAGGCGGAGTGATCCCCGGGCGCGTCCCGTCATGACAACAACGGCCGCTACTGCGGCCGTTTTGCTGTTTGGGGCGCCCGCTCGGGCGCCGGAGGGGTTATTTCAGCACATTGAGCAGGCCGTTGGAGCTGATGGCGTAGTAAGTCCCCGCGGGGCCGAACGCCACGCTGTAGATGCCGGTGGCGACCGGGCCGTAAGCCTCGCGTTTATGCGCCTGCCAGTGGCGCACCTGACGCCCGCTGGCCACGTCCCACAACTGCACGCTGCCGGCGGCGCTGCCGGTCAGCAGCTGTTTACCGTCGTTGGAGAAGCGCGCGGCCAGATAACTGACGCGGCGGGTCCAGAGCAGCTCGTCGCCGCTGAGGGTCTGTAGCACCTGGCCGCTCTGGGTATCCCAGATCACGGCACGGTCGAGGGAGGCGGAGCTGAAGGCGCGGGCACCATCGGGCGACAGCGCCACGGTATCGACGGTGTTGCCGAACTCGATCTCGTGGCGGAGCTGGGCACTGGCGACATCCCACAGCCGTACCCGGTAATCGTCGCTGCCGGTCAGCGCCAGGGTGCCAGAACGGTCGAGGGCGACGCTGCGTACCCGGGCCGGATGGCGCAGGCGCTGGCGGATGCCGCCATTCTTGATATCGAAGTAGACCGCCTCGTGGTTGGCCAGTCCCAGCAGCGCGTAGTCGCCCAACGGCGCCAGGGCGATGCCGAGGATCTCCGCCGGTGCGCTCCAGAACCAGATCGGCTGGCCGTTGCCGACCTGCCACAGCACCAGGTCCTGGCTGCTGGCGGTGGCGGCGTAAGCGCCGTCGGGGGAGAACGCCGAGGCGACGATGCTGGTGTATGCGCCCTGTTGGTGGTTCCAGTCGAACAGCCGCTCATGCTTGGTGACGTCCCACAGGCTACCGCCGTGCTGCATCGAACCGATGATCGCGTAGTGGCCGTCGCCGGACAGGGTGGCGCTGTAACTGCCCTGGGCGGTATAGGCATGCCAGCTCTGCGGGGCATCGCCGCTGCCGCAGGCGCTCAGTAGCAGCGGGGCGAGCAGTGCCAGCAGGGCCGTTTTTCTCACGCTTCGTTCACCAGGGCGCTGTGTACGTCGTGCAGGGTTGCGATCATGCGGTCCTCGAGCTCGAAACGCTCCTCCATCGTTTCGCCGAGATGGGAGAGGTCGGTGGCAAAGTCGCGGATTTCGCGCAGGGTCGGTTTGTCGAAGGCGCCGTAATGGTCGTTGAAGTCGAGGGCGCTATCGGTCGAAGCCTGGATCAGCGGGAACAGGGCCTGGGCTTTCTCCACGCTGCCATCGGCGAAGTCGCTGCCTTCCCGCAGTAGCTGTTCGTAGACTTCGAAGTGGCCGGAGGATAGATAATCCATCAGCAGGTCGCAGAACTGGGTCAGTTTTTCGTTCAATGGCTGGCCGATTTCGCAGGCCGGAAGGGCAACGAAGGTGCGGATCAGCGACTGGCGCTGCTCAAGCCACTGGTCGATCAGGTCGCTGACGCCACCCCATCGCTCCTTGGCGTTTTGGCATTTTTCCAGCATGGTGTGCCTCCCCCCTTTTATTATGTGGTCCCCATAGTAATGCCAAGTTCGAGAGCCACGCAACCGTGCTTCCCGGCTGGGACCGGGGCAGGTGTACCGGCGTCTGGGCAAAGGTATACTGGATCTTTACCGGCTGACGGAATCGAGGTTTGGAGGGCGTAATGGGGATATTTCTGGGGCGCTGGCTGGCGTTGCTGCTGCTGGTCTGCGCACCGCTGCAGGCGGCGGAGGACGGTGCGGCGGCCGATTACATCAACTATATCGAGCTGAAGCCCTTCGTGACCAACTACGGCTCCGACGGCGGGGTGCACTTCCTGAAGGCGGAAGTCACGCTGCAGGTCAGCTCGCCGGAGGCGCACCATGCCGTCAACGCGCATATGGCCCAGATCCGTAACGACCTGGTGTTCCTGTTCAGTGCCCAGGAGGAGGAGAACCTGCAGGGGGTCGCGGCGCAGCAGGTACTGGCCGGCGAAGCGCTGAAGCTGATCCAGGACACCCTGACCAAGGAGGAGGGGCAGCCCTATCTCAGCGACCTGTTCTTCACCAGCTTCGTAATCCAGTAAGCGCGCGATACGCCTACTGGGCCAGGTACTGGGCCAGATAGGTATCGAAATCGATGCGGTCGGCCGCTTCCATCTCGGCCTGGGTCTGCAGCGAGTGCTGGGCGGCGGCATCCAGTTGCGCCGTCACCGCGGCGGTCAGTGGCGTGGCGGCGAGGGTCCGGCGGTGTTGGCGGCTCTGCTCCAGCGCCCACTGGGCATAACCGACGCCGCTGTCGCGAACCGCCTGCAGTACCTGCGCCGACGGTGTCAGCGCGGGATCTTCCAGCTTGTGATACTGGGCATCCACGGCATTGCGGTAGCGCGTCCCGCCGTCGACGCTATCCATCACCTCGGCCGTCAGCCGCACCTGGTTCAGGATAATCTGCCCGCGCCCGGAAACCTTCATCTCGCCGTTGGTACAGGCCAGGGTCAGGCCCGGTTCGCGGCCGCGGTTGACGATGCGCTGGTGGTTGTAACCGATACGCGCGCACTCCCCTTCGCTGAGCGGGCGGTCGCTGCACAACAGGCAGGTGATCAGGAAGGCATCCATGAACAGTGCCTGTTGCAGATCAATCCCCAGCGGCAGCAACGGGTTGATGTCGGTGTTGCGTACCTCGATATACTCGACGCCGCGAGCCATCAGCGCGTGCACCGGTTTTTCGCCGGAGTGCGCGACCCGTTTCGGGCGGATATCGCTGTAGTACTCGTTTTCGATCTGCAGGACGTTGCTGTTGAGCTGACGATAGCGGCCATCCACCTTGACCCCGATCTGCTCATAGGCGGCATGGGGGGTACGGATCGCCTGATTCAGCGACGCGGCGTAGGTGTCGAGGTGGTTGAAGCAGATGTTCAGCGCCGCCTGGGCGTGGTTGGAGTAGCCCAGGTCGCTCATCCGCAACGAGGTGGCCCAGGGCAGATACAGGGTATCGGGTTCGAGGCTTTCCAACTGGTGCGGGTGCCCCTGCATGAAGCTGCGGGTCAGCGCCGGCGAGGCGCCGAACAGATAGAGCAGCAGCCAGCTGTAGCGGCGGAAGTTACGGATCAGCTTGAAGTAACCGGCGGAGCGGAAGCTGCAGTCGTCGCCGGTGCCGTTCGTCAGTTGCTGGTAGCTCGGCCAAAACGCTTCCGGCAGCGAAAAGTTGTAATGGATGCCGGCGATGGTCTGCATCATCTTGCCGTAGCGGTGCTGCAGGCCGACCCGGTAGATGTGCTTGAGGCGTCCGACGTTGGAGCGGCCATATTCGGCGATGCGGATCTCCGCCTCGGAATCGATGCGGCAGGGCATGCTGGCGGCCCACAGCTCCTCGTCGCCGAGATGGGCGTAGCAGTAACGGTGCAGCTCGGCCAGGTTATCCAGCGCGGCCTGTGCTGAGCCGTACACCGGGGTGATGAACTCGAGCAGTGCCTCGGAGTAATCGGTGGTGATGCGGTCGTGGGTCAGTGCCGAACCGAGGCTGCGCGGATGGTCGCTCTGCGCCAGACGCCCGCTGGCATCGACCCGCAGTCCCTCCTTTTCGATGCCGTGGCCCAGTTGCGTGAGCAGCGCCTGCTGTCCGCTAGCGACCAGCAGGTCGAGATGTTTTTCGAGAGTTGCCAGCACTGCTCAGATTCCCATTCATCGATTCAAACGCGCCATTATAACGCGCTTGCTTGCGGTTACAGACAGTTTTCATTCTCATTGCTGCCGGGTGTCCGGCTCAGCGCGTTTTCCATCCCGCGGCGCGCAGTTTATCGGCCAGGCTGCCCTCGCGTTTAGTGCCTGACGAGCGCTCCTGCTGCTTGTGCGGCCGCGGCGCCTGGGGGGCGTCGTTGCGGGATTGGGCGGTCGTTGCGCCGGTGTCCGGGCGCGCGGGCTGGCTGCGCATGCTGAGGGAGATACGGCCCCGTTTCGGGTCGACCTCGAGCACCCGCACCTGCACGATCTGGCCGCTGCTGACCAACTGGTGCGGATCGCTGACGTAACGGTCGGCCAGTTCGGAGATATGCACCAGACCATCCTGATGCACGCCGATATCGACGAAGGCGCCGAAGTGGGTGACGTTGGTCACCGCCCCCTCCAGCTGCATGCCCGGTTCCAGGTCGGCCAGCGATTCGACCCCGTCGCGGTAGCGCACCGAGCGGAACTCGGGGCGCGGATCGCGGCCCGGTTTCTCCAGTTCGGCGAACACGTCGCTGACCGTGTACTGGCCATATTGCGTGCTGACGAAACGGGCCGGATCGAGCTGGCGCAGCCGGGTCGGATCGCGCAGCAGCTGCTGATGATCGAGGCCGGCGGCCGCGGCGATCTGTCCCACCAGCGGGTAGGACTCGGGGTGCACCGCGGAGTTGTCCAGCGGCTCCTCGCCATCGCGGATGCGCAGGAAACCGGCGCACTGCTCG
>QKGH01000450.1 GCA_003250495.1 Marinobacterium sp. | reverse complement strand
GATCCGCGCGCGCGACTGCGTCGAGCAGGGCGCCATCGTCGGCCTGCTGGGAGACCGGGTGGCCGACAGCGGCAAGACCGTCACCTGCGACTTCATGGGACGGCCGACCACCTTCTCCCAGGGACCCATGCTGCTCGCCTCGCTGCTCAAGGCGCCGGTGTTTCTGTTCTTCGGCCTCTACCTGGGCGACAACCGCTACGAGATCCACATCGAATCCTTCGCCGAGCGGATCGACCTGCAGCGCGACCGGCGCGAGCAGGAGATTCAGGCCTGGACCCAGCGCTATGCCGATCGGTTGGAACACTATGCCCGCCTGGCGCCCTACAACTGGTTCAACTTCTACGACTACTGGGGCCGTGAGTGCGCACCGCTGGACGAGGCGCCGCAGCCCCGGGTGCTGGGGTAGCGGCGGGACGAGCATGTTGTCAGGGAGGGGATCGAACACTTCGCGGCATAACCGGGGATCGCACTGGCTGGCCGTGCTGCTGTGCAGCTGGCTGAGTGTCGGGATGGCCTTCGCCGGCAGCAGCCCGGCCTGGGACATCGAACAGCTGATGCAGACCCTGGCCGGGGTCGAACAGCGCCAGGCGCGCTTCACCGAGACCCGCGAATTGTCCCTGCTGCAGCAGGCCCTGACCAGCGAAGGCACCCTCTTCTTCCAACGCCCCGACACCCTGGTCAAGCAGTTCGATCCGCCGCAGGACCTGCGTTACGAGATCGATGCCCAGCGCCTGACGATACGTCAAAGCGACGGCACCGAAGAGGTCCTGCGCCTGGACAACGCCCCTCGGCTGCTGGCCTATGTGGCCGCGCTGCGGGCGGTGCTGGCGGGCGACCGCGAGGAGCTGCAGCGCTACTTCGAACTGCAGTTCGAGGGCGACGCCGGGGACTGGCGATTGCGTCTGACCCCACGGGAACCGGGACTGGCGCGCCAGGTCCGGGAGGTGACGATCAGCGGCGTTCAGGGCGACATCCGGGAGTTCACCCTGTGGCAGCAGGGCGGGGACCGCATCACCACCCGCCTCCATCCCGCAGATGCCGAGTAGACGGATCCTGGTGCTGACGCTGTGGCTGGCGGCCCTGCTGCTGGGGGGCTGGCGCCTCGCCGCCAGCCTGCGTCCCCAGGCCGATCTCAGCCTGTTCCTGCCCCCGGGTCAGGGGGAGGCCGAGCGACTGCTGCTGAACGAGCTCAACCAGGGCTCGGCCAGCCGTCTGCTGATGCTCGCCATCGACGGCGGAGCCGCCGAGGAGCGCGCCGACCTCAGCCAGCGGCTGGTGTCCGGGCTGCGCGAAAGCGGCCTGTTCGAGCGGGTGGAGAACGGCGCGCCGGGAAATGTCGATGTGGACGACCAGCTGTTCCGCTATCGCTACCTGCTGACGCCTCCGGACCTTCTGCAGCGGAGTCTGTCGCCAGCGGGACTGCGCGAAGCCCTGAACCGGCGTCTGGCCGACCTCAGCAGTCCCCTGCCCAACCCGCTCTCGGCGCTGCTGCCGAGGGACCCCACCGGAGCCTACACCGCGCTGCTGAAGCGCTGGCGTCCCCAGAGCGGGATGACGCGAACGGCCGGGGTCTGGTCCTCCCCCGGGGGGGAACGGGCGCTGTTGCTGGCGGTCACCCGCGAGGGAGGGCTGGCGCTGGCGCGGCAGGCCCGGGCGGTGGCGCTGATCGAGCGACTCTTCGGGCAGCTCGATGCACAAGGCGCGTACCGCCTGACCCTCACCGGACCCGGCGCCTTCGGCGTCTTCTCCCAGCAGCGCATCGAGGCCGAGAGCCGGCAGCTGAGCCTGCTCGCCTCGCTCGCCATCGCCCTGCTCCTGCTGCTGGCCTACCGACATCTGCCCTACCTGCTGTATGCGGCACTGCCGCTGGCCAGCGGCCTGCTGGTGGCGACCCTGGCGACCTCGGCCCTGTTCGACACCCTCCACGGCATCACCCTGGCCTTCGGCGTCACCCTGCTGGGCGTGACCCTGGACTATCCGGTCCATCTCTTCAGCCATCTCGCGCCGCGGGAGACGCCGGCGGCGACCCTGCGCCGTATCTGGCCGACCCTGCGCCTCGGCGTGATCACCACCTGCCTCGGCTATCTGGTGCTGGTGACCACCGACTTCACCGGTCTGCGTCAGCTCGGCGTGTTCACCCTGGCCGGTCTGTTGAGCGCCGCGCTGGCGAGCCGTTACCTGCTGCCGCTGTTGCTGGACGGGAAGGCGCCGCCGCCTCCAAGGGGCGGTACCTGGCTGCAGCGCCTGAACCGGCGACGGGGCCTGCCGGCGCTGCTGCTGGCGGCCGGCACCGGGCTGTCGGCGCTCTCGCTCTTCGGCGGCCACCCCCTGTGGAACGACGACGTGGCGGTGCTCTCGCCCCTGCCCGCCTCGCTGCTGGAAGAGGACCGCCAACTGCGACGGCAGCTGATGACGAGCGAGAGCGGACGGCTGATCCTGCTGCAGGGCGACACCCTGGAGCAGCTGTTGCAGCGCTGCGAGGCGCTGCGCCCGCAACTCGACCGGGCCGTCGCCGAGGGGCTTACCGGCGGCGCCACCCTGCCCTGCGACCTGCTGCCCAGTGTCGCCCGCCAGGATCGGATCCGAGAGGCCATACCCACCATCGAAACGATGCGCGGCCGCCTTGCCGGGGCACTCGAGGGTCTGCCCTTCCGCCCTGGCGCCTTCGACGGCTTTCTGGACGACCTGGAGGCCAGTCGCGACCTCTCCCCGCTGCGCTTTGAAGCACTGCCTCAGGAGAGCACTCTCAAGGCGGCGCTCGAACCGCTGCTGAGAGCGGGGCACGCCGGCTGGCTGGCGCTGTCACCCCTGCGCCATGTCGACGACAGCGAGGCGCTGGCGGCACGGCTGGAGACGCTCCCCGGCGTGCTGAGCGTGGATCTGCGCCAGGAGACGAGCCGCCTGATCGGCGGCTTCCGCCAGACGATTCTGCGGCAGCTGGGCCTGGGCGCGCTGGTGATGTTCGCAGTACTGTGGATCGGCCTGCGCTCGCCGCTGCGGGGCCTGGCGGTGCTGACGCCGATCGCCGCCGCCCTGCTGATCACCCTGGCGCTGTTGCAGTGGCGGAGCGAGGCGATGAACCTGTTCCACCTGATCTCACTGATGCTGGTGCTGGGCATCGGCATCGACTTCAGCCTCTTCTTCCAGCGCGAATCCGCCGGCGAGGAGTCCGACGGCCGGACCCTGCACGCACTGACCCTGTGCGCGCTCAGCACCGTCGGCGTGTTCGCCATCCTGGGCAGTTCCGAGATCCCGGTGTTGCATGCCATCGGCCAGACGGTGGCCTTCGGCGTGGGCCTCAGCTATCTCTCCACCTACGCCTTCTGGCACCGCCCGCACAAGCCGCGGCCGGAGGCCGCCGCATGAGCCTGTCCCCGGGGCGCGGCGGACAGACCCCGGCCGGGCGCTGGCTCGCACGGCTGCTGTTGCTGCTGTTGATCGCCTATCCCCTGGCCCTCCATCTGGGAGTGCTCCACCAGCGGCTCGGTCCCGCCTGGATCTGCCTGCTGGCCCTGCTGCTGCTGTCGGGGGGGATGATGGTCGGCAACGGACGCCGCAGCGGCTGGCTGCTGCTGGCGACGGCGCTCGCCGGCGCGCTCTGGGTCTCCCTCTATCAGGGCGATCCGGCGACCCTGCTCAGGCTGCCTCCGGTGCTGATCAATGGCCTGCTCGGCCTGCTTTTCGGATCCACCCTGCTGCCCCATCGCCGCCCGTTGATCAGCCGTTTCGCCGAACTCATGCACGGACATGCCCTCGATGAGACCACCCGGCGCTACACCCGCGGGGTGACCCTGCTGTGGACCCTCCTGTTCGCCGCCCTGACGCTGGAGAGCCTGCTGCTGGGCCTGTTCGCGCCCCCCGCGATCTGGTCGCTCTTCACCCACTTCATCAACACCCTGGTGGTGCTGCTGGTGTTCTTCGTCGAGTATCAGGTCAGGCTGCGACGGCTGGCCCATCTGGAGCATCCCGGCTTCACCGGCTTCATGCTGGCGCTGCGCCGCATCGACTGGCGGAGGCTGGTGTGAGCGACGAGGCCACCCCCCTGATCAGCCACCAACCGGAGGCCGCCGTTGCCTGGCGCCAGGGTGAAGCGATATCCGCCGAGCGTTTTCTGCACGACGTGAACCGTCTGGCGGCGGCCCTGCCGGAGGGGCGCTACCAGATCAACCTGTGCGAGGACCGCTACCGCTTCATGGTCGCTTTCGCCGCCGCCCTGCAGCGGGGTCAGATCTGCCTGATGCCCTCCAACAACACCGCCGGCGGCGTCGATGTGCTCTGTGCGAGCCATCCGGGCAGCTACAGTCTCGGTGACCGGGCCCTCGACGGCGCCCGCATCCCGCCGCTCGATTTCGAAGCGCTGTGGCGTGAGGCCCCGGCCGGGGGCGATTGCCTCCCGCTGTCGGTCGATCCCGGGCAGGAGGTGGCGAAGCTCTTCACCTCGGGCAGCACCGGTCAGCCCAAGGCCAATCCGAAGCGCTGGATCCATCTGCAGCGGGAGGCCCTCAGCGCCTTGGACCACTTCCCGTTCCGGCGTCGGGGGGTGCGCAGCCTGGTCGCCACCGTGCCCGCA
>QKGH01000050.1 GCA_003250495.1 Marinobacterium sp. | reverse complement strand
TGGCCGCCATCGTCGCCGTGCCCATCCCGTTGTTGATGCCGTTACTGGTGGATGAGGTGCTGCTTAAGCAGCCCGGGTCGATGGTTGCGCTGGTGGACCGCTGGGCGCCGGCCGCCTGGCACGGGCCGATCCTCTATGTCGGGGCGGTGATGGTGATAACGATGCTGCTACGCTTGTTCGCGCTGGGACTCAACGTGCTGCAGGCGCGCCAGTTCACGATCATCTCCAAGGATGTGATCTTCCGTATCCGGGCCGAGCTGCTGGCGCGGTTGCAGAAGATCTCGATGGCCGAATACGAGACCCTCGGCAGCGGTACGGTGGCGTCGCACTTCGTCACCGACCTGGATACGGTGGACCGTTTCGTCGGCTCGTCGATCAGCCGCCTGCTGATCGCGCTGCTGTCGATCGTCGGTACCGCCGTCATCCTGCTGTGGATGCACTGGCAGCTGGCGCTGTTCATCCTGTTCCTGAACCCGTTCGTGATCTACCTGACGATGGCGATCGGCAAGCGGGTCAAGCATCTGAAGAAACGCGAGAACCAGGCGTTCGAGGTGTTTCAGGCGGCGCTGACCGAGACCCTCGATGCGATCCAGCAGATCCGCGCCGGCAACCGCGAACGCCACTACCTGCTGCGCCTGACCGACCGGGCCCGCGAGGTGCGCGACCACTCCTGCGCCTACGAATGGCAGTCCGATGCCACCAGCCGCTTCAGTTTCATGGTGTTCCTGACCGGGGTGGACCTGTTCCGCGCCGGCGCCATGCTGATGGTGGTGTTCTCCGACCTGAGTATCGGCCAGATGATGGCGGTGTTCGGCTACCTCTGGTTCATGATGGCGCCGGTGCAGGAGGTACTGGGGATCCAGTACGCCTGGTTCGGCGCGCGGGCGGCGCTGGCACGGGTCAACCGGCTGCTCGACCTGCACCTGGAGCCGCAGTACCCGCACCTGCAGGATCCGTTCGCCGGCAAGAAGCGGGTGGCGGTGGAGCTGGACGATATCTATTTCAGTTACTTCGAGGGACGCGAAGTGCTGCGCGGGATCAGCCTGAAGGTGGCGGCCGGCGAGAAGATCGCGCTGGTCGGCGCCAGCGGCGGCGGGAAATCGACGCTGGTGCAGGTACTGCTGGGGCTCTATCCGCCCGACCGCGGGGTGGTGCGCTTCGACGGCGTGCCGATGACACAGATCGGCCTGGAGCGGGTGCGCGAGCATGTGGCCACGGTGCTGCAGCAGCCGGCGCTGTTCAACGGCAGCGTGCGCGAGAACCTGGCGATGGGGCGCGAGTTCTCCGAGCGCCATTTGTGGCAGGCGCTGGAGGTGGCGCAGCTGGATGGTTTCGTAAATTCGCTGAGCGAAGGGCTGGAGACCCGCATCGGCCGGCAGGGGGTGCGGCTGTCGGGCGGACAACGCCAGCGCCTGGCGATCGCGCGGATGGTGCTGTCCGATCCGCAGGTGGTGATCCTCGACGAGGCCACCTCGGCGCTCGATACCGAGACCGAGTACGCGCTGCATCGGGCGCTGGAACGGTTCCTGAAGGGGCGGACCACGATCATCATCGCCCACCGCCTGAGTGCGGTGCGCCAGGCCGACCGGGTCTATGTGTTCGAGGATGGCCAGATCAGCGAGCAGGGCAGCCACGATGAGCTGATCGGTCAGAACGGCCTCTATGCGCGCCTGTACGGCGCGCGTCAGCATTAACCGGCGGGGATGGAATAGGCGGTGCGGGACCCCAATTTCAACTGGCGCGAGGGCAACGCTGTCGAGCTGCTGGTCGATGGCACCCGGTTCTACCCGGCCATGCTGGCGGCCATCGAGGCGGCCCGCGATAGCCTGATGCTGGAGTTTTACCTGGCTGCCTCCGGCGTGTTGATGACGCGTTTCATCGAGGCGCTGAGCGCGGCGGCCGGACGCGGGGTGAGGGTGCTGCTGCTGTTCGATCACTACGGCGCACGCTACCTGAGCCGGGCCAACCGCCAGCAACTGAGCGATGCCGGCGTGGAGCTGGTGTTCTACAATCCGCTGGCGCTGCACAAGTGGTTCAGCAACTTCTCCCGCGATCACCGCAAGCTGCTGATCGTCGATCAGCGTATCGCCTTCATCGGCGGGGCCGGGCTGACCGATCACTACTGGCTCAGCAGCCGGCGCACGCCGCAGACCCCCTGGCACGAGCTGATGTGCCGGCTGGAGGGGCCGGCGGTGCACGATCTGGTGATCCTGTTCATGCGGCTGTGGAAGCGCTGTACCGGCGCCTGGCCGTTGCAGTTGCAGCCGCTGGCCGAGGCGTGCGGTACGGCGACGGTGCGGGTGATGACCGTGGCCGGGCCGTCGCAGCAGCGCATACTGTTCAGCGTGCTGCGTCAGATCTCGGAATCGCAGCGCCGGGTGTGGATCTGTACCGCCTATTTCCTGCCCTCGTTTGCGTTGCGCCTGGCGCTGCGGCGCGCGGCACGGCGCGGCATCGATGTGCGGCTGCTGGTGGCCGGACCGCTGACCGACCACCGCTGGATCCACCACGCCTCCAAGCGTTATTACCGACGCCTGCTCAACGCCGGCGTCCGCCTCTACGAATACCAGCCGCGGATGCTGCACGCCAAGGCGGGGGTGATCGACGAGCGGGTGTCGATCGGTTCCTGCAACCTGGATCACTGGAACCTGCGCTGGAACCTGGAAGCGAATATCGAAGTGTGTGAACCGGCGTTCACGCGCAGGGTCGAAGCGGTATTCGCCGAAGATTTTTCACAGAGCCAGGAGATTACCGCCGACCAGTGGGCGCGCCGGCCCTGGCATCGTAAACTTAAAGAATGGGTTTGGGCGTTGGTCAGCCAATGGATTTTGCGGATTCGTTAAACGCCGGACCCGGTAACGCCATACGAAGGAGAGTGTAATGAGTAGTCTTAAAGTGGGTGCGGTCGTATTGATGGGCAGTCTGGCACTGGCGGGCTGCGCCCAACAGAGCCTGACCGGACAGACCTACAGCCGTACCGAAGCGCGCAAGGTGCAACAGGTTCAGTATGCGGTGGTCGAGCAGGTCACGCCGGTGGTGATCGAGGGCCGTACCGACGGCGTGGTCGGTGCCGGTGCCGGTGCCCTGGTCGGCGGTATCGCCGGTAGCTCCATCGGCGGCGGCAAGGGTTCGGCGATTACCAGCGTACTCGGCGCCGTGGCCGGTGGGGTCGCGGGTCAGCGTATCGAGGAGGCGACCAGCCGCCGCCAGGGGCAGGAGATTACGCTGCGGCTGGATAACGGCCAGATGCTCTCGGTGGTGCAGGAGGTGGAGAACGGCAGCTTCTTCCACCCCGGCGACCGGGTGCGGGTGCTCGGCCAGGGTAGCACCCGTCGGGTGACCTACTAAAACCGGGCGCGGTCAGGCTCGGCGCGGGTCGGTGGCGGCCACGCCGGGCCGCTCCGCCTGCGCCTGCAGCCATTTGTCGAGCACCGGGTAGGTGCCGGTCTCGAGCAGTTCGCGAAAGCGTCCCCAATCCAGCAGCGTATAGAGGCAGATGGCCGGGTAATCCCAGCCGGCGAAGCGCCCGTCGCTGACCAGATTCTCCAGTGCCCGCAGCGTGCGTTCGATCCGTTCATACTGCAGACGGAAGAACATCAGCTCGCGATCCGGTTCGATCCCGGAGCGGATCGACAGCAGCAGTGCGACCAGCGAGTCGGTGCAGGCATCGACCAGCGTCAGCAGGTTCTCCTGATCCCAGTCCAGCGCCGCAAAACCGAACTTTTCTCCCAGGTAGCGCGAGATGATGCGCGAATCGTAGAGCACGCGGCCGTCGTCGTGCAGCACCGGAATCTTCAAGGCCGGATTCTCCCGCCGCAGCTCGTCCCGATCCTCGCCGTAGATATTCAGGTCGGCAAAGGTATAGGGCTCGTTGGCCTGGGTCAGCAGCAGGCGGATACGACGGACATAGGGCGATGTGCTGGAACCGATCAGTTTCATGCGGGCCTCCGGCCACTGGCACTCAAGGGGATGGATGCTGCGCAGTGTAGTCGATCGCCGGTTAAAGATTAACGCGATGCCGGTACGGCTATTGCCGTTGCGCCCGGGAGTTGAGCCGGGCGCGGTTTGAGCGTCATGTGAGTTCGGTTTGAGCGTCGTTTGAGTGAAGTTTGAGCGCGGTTTGAGATAGCCGGCCGGCTTTGTTAGGGTAAAAAGGACTCGAACAATTCGGTGATCACAGTGTTACGTGCAGCGATCTCAGACACCGGCGGTGTTCTGACACGCATCAAGGCCGCCGGCCGCCGCGGTTTCGTCCATATCGCGCAGGCGCCGCCGGCCCGTAACCGTAGCGGCCCCTCTCCAGGGGAGCGCCTGCGTGTTACCCCCGCTCGTCCGGCGGCCGCTGCAGCGGTTGCCGTTTCAACGGTTCCCTGTGGAACCAGCCCTATCCGATCCCTGCTGTGGATCTTCACTCTCCGGGTAGTCCCCGTCAGTGCCGATGTCGCCTGTCCGGTATCGGCGGCACCGCCGTGTGCGTCGGTCGCTGCTGCCCGTCTCAATCTATCTGAACCTCTAATAAGGAATACCCGATAGCCTATGTGTGGAATTTGTGGCGAAATCGTATTCGACGGCCGTGAGCCTTCAGCCAGCAGCGTAGAGCGGATGGCGGAAACGTTGAGACCGCGGGGGCCCGATGCCGGCGGTCTGTTCCGTCAGCGCAACGTGGCCTTCGGCCACCGCCGGCTGAAGATCATCGATCTGTCCGACCATGCCCAGCAGCCGATGCACGACCCGCAACTGGGTCTGACCCTGGCATTCAACGGCTGTATCTACAACTACCAGGCGCTGCGCGAAGAGCTGCAGGGACTGGGGTATCAGTTCTTCTCCAGTGGCGATACCGAGGTGATCCTGAAGGCCTACCATGCCTGGGGCGAGCAGTGCGTCGAGCGCTTCAACGGCATGTTCGCCTTTGCCATCCACGAGCGCGACAGCGGCCGGGTGATGCTGGCGCGGGACCGTTTCGGTATCAAGCCGCTGTACCTGGCCGAGGTCGACGGCGCGCTGCGTTTCTCCTCGTCGCTGCCGTCGCTGCTGGCCGGCGGCGGTATCGACAGTTCCATCGATCCGGTGGCGCTGCACCACTACATGCAGTGGCACGCCGTGGTGCCGGCACCGCTGACGCTGCTGAACGGCGTGCGCAAGTTGCCGCCGGCGACGACGCGGATGATCGAGGCGGATGGCAGCCGCCGCGACCGGCGCTACTGGAGCCTGAAGATGGCGCCGCTGGCCGGCGACGAGGAGCGCAGCCAGCGCGACTGGGAGGATGAGCTGGAGGTGGTGATGCGCCGTGCCGTGGCGCGCCGCTCGGTGGCCGACGTACCGGTCGGGGTGCTGCTCTCCGGCGGGCTCGACTCGAGCCTGATCGTCGGTCTGCTGGCCGAGCAGGGGCAAACCGGGCTCAACACCTTCTCGGTGGGGTTCGAGGCCGCCGGCGGCGAGTCCGGCGACGAGTTCAAGTACTCCGACATCATCGCCAGCCATTACGGCACCACCCATCACCAGATCCGGGTGCCGTCGAGCAAGCTGCTGGAGACGCTGCCGCAGACCTTCGCCGCGATGTCGGAACCGATGGTCAGCTACGACAACGTGGGCTTCTTCCTGCTGTCGCAGGAGGTCTCCAGGCACCTGAAGGTGGTGCAGAGCGGGCAGGGCGCCGACGAGGTGTTCGGCGGCTATCACTGGTATCCGCCGCTGCTGCACAGCGACAACCCGGTGGACGACTACTGCGCGGCCTTCTTCGATCGCAGCGAGGCGGAGTTCGCCCAGGCGATCAACCGCGAGTACGTCGGCGACAACTACTCGCGCCAGTTCGTCGAACGCTACTTTGCCACCGCGGCGGCACCGCGCGCCGTGGACAAGGCGCTGCATATCGATACCAACGTGATGCTGGTGGACGATCCGGTCAAGCGCGTCGACAACATGACCATGGCCTGGGGGCTGGAGGCGCGGGTGCCGTTCCTCGACCACGAGGTGGTGGAGCTGGCCGGGCGCATCCCGGCGGAGTTGAAGGTCAAGGAGAACGGCAAGTACGTGCTGAAGGAGATGGCGCGGCGGATCATCCCGAACCAGGTGATCGACCGGCCCAAGGGCTACTTCCCGGTACCGGCGCTGAAATATATCGAGGGGCCCTACCTGGCGTTCGTGCGCCAGTTCCTCGACAGCGATACCTGTCGCCAGCGTGGCCTGTTCCAGCGTGACTACCTGGAGCAGCTGATGAGTGCGCCGCGCGACCATATCACGCCGCTGCGTGGCTCGAAACTCTGGCAGATGGCGCTGCTGGAGATGTGGTTGCAGAGCCACGGCCTGTAAGCCGGTGCGCAAACAGATACAGAGGAACGGACGATGGTAGATAAGAAAGCGGGGTTCCAGGATCCGATGGACCCCTCCGTCATGGCCTCGCTGAAACACTGGGGCGATCCGCTGGCGACGCCGGCCGTGGCGCAGATGGACGCTGAGGTGGCGGTGGACTGTGGCTGGGGGCGCTTGATCTTCGGCCAGACCTTCAAGGATCCGCAGCGGCTGGCGCGGGTATTGAAGCGCGAGCGCGAGGGGCGGCGCGATATCGCGCTCTATGTGCGTGAGCCTCACGTGGTGCTCTCCTACGCGCCGCAGGCGCTGTTCATGGATCCGTCGCTGACCTATCGCCTCGACTTTCGCCACTACGAGAGTCTGCCCGGCGCGCCGGAGGGGATGCGGATCCGCCCGCTGCACAGCGACGACGACCAGCGCCAGATCGACCGCCTGTATCGCAGCCGCGGCATGGTGCCGGCCTACGATGGTTTCTACGCCAAGCTCGGCAACAAGCCGGAGCTGACCGTGCTGGTGGCCGAGGAGCGTGCGACCGGTGCGATCATCGGCGTCGTCACCGGGGTCGATCACCGGGCGGCGTTTCGCGATCCAGACAACGGCTGCAGCCTGTGGGCACTGGTGGTCGATCCGCAGACCCAGGTGCCGGCGGTGGGCGAGTGGCTGTCGCGCACGCTGATCCACGAGATGATGCTGGGCGGGCGGGCGTTCATGGACCTGTCGGTGATGCACGATAACCATGCCGCGATTCGCCTGTACGAGAAGCTCGGTTTCGCCCAGGTGCCGGTCTACTGCCTGAAGAACAAGAACCCGATCAACGAGAAGCTGTTCGTCGGCAGCGCGGATCCGGAGCAGGAACTGAACATCTACGCCCGCCTGATCACCCAGGAGGCGCGCCGGCGCGGCATCGGCGTTGAGGTGCTCGATGCCGAGGGCGGCTTTTTCCGCCTGACCCTGGGCGGCCGTTCGGTGACCTGCCGCGAATCGTTGAGCGAGCTGACCAGCGCCGTGGCGATGAGCCGCTGCGACGACAAGGCGGTGACGCGACGGCTGATGCGGCACGAGGGGTTGCGCGTACCGGAGCAGCTGATCGTCGACGCGGGGGAGGACGAACCGCGCCTGGCGGACTTTATCGAGCGCCACAGCCAGGTGGTGGTGAAGCCGGCCCGGGGCGAGCAGGGGCGCGGCATTCAGGTCGGACTCGCAACCCTGGAGGAGGTGCAGGCGGCGATCGCGCAGGCCGCCAGCTACTGCGACAAGGTGCTGGTCGAGCAGTGCGTAGCGGGCGACGATCTGCGCATCATCGTCATCAATGACGAGCTGGTGGCGGCCGCGGTCCGGCGTCCGCCGCGGATCCTCGGCGACGGCAAACACCGCGTCGGCGAGCTGATCGAACGCCTGAGCCGGCGCCGGGAGGCGGCCACCGACGGCGAAAGCCGGATTCCGCTCGACGACGAAACCGCCCGCTGCGTCACCCGGGCCGGGGCCACGCTCGACCAGGTGCTGGCGCAGGGGCAGTGGCTGCAGGTGCGCTCCACTGCCAACCTGCACACCGGCGGCACCATCCATGACGTCACCGACGAGCTGCACCCGGTGCTGCGTTCGGCGGCGCTGCGGGCGGCGCGGGCACTGCAGATTCCGGTGGTCGGCCTCGATTTCATGGTGCCCGACGTGGCCGGTCCCGACTACGCCATCATCGAGGCCAACGAGCGTCCGGGGCTGGCCAACCATGAGCCCCAGCCCACCGTGCAGCGCTTCGTCGACCTGCTGTTCCCCTATACCCGAGTGCGGCCGGAGGCGGCCGATGGGGCCGAGCGCGGTGCCGAATGACAGCGCCCGCCCCGGAATGACGATAATAAGGAGCCTGAAGTGAACTCCATTGCAATCGATAGTGCCTACCTGCGTGAGCAACTGCGCAACCTGCTGCTGATCCCGAGTCCCTCCGGGATGACCGACGATGTGGTGCGCTATCTCTGTGCCGAGCTGGAAAAGCTCGATATCCGTTACGAACTGACCCGGCGCGGGGCGATCCGCGCCATCATCCCCGGTAAGTCCTACACCCCGCGCCGCGCGCTGGCGGCGCATCTGGATACCCTCGGCGCCATGGTCAAGGGGCTCAAACGCGACGGTCGTCTGCGCCTGGTGCCGATCGGGCACTGGAACGCGCGCTTCGCGGAGGGCGCCCGGGTACGGGTGCACTGCGACAACGGCCAGATCCTGCGCGGGACTATTTTGCCGCTGAAAGCCTCGGGGCATACCTACAACACCGAGGTCGACAGCCAGGAGTCGAGCTGGGACAACCTGGAGATCCGCCTCGACGAGGCGATCAATACCGTCGATCAGCTGTGGGAACTGGGGTTGCGGGTCGGCGATTTCGTCTCCATCGACTCCAATCCGGAGTTTGCCGACAACGGTTTCGTCAACGCCCGCCATCTCGATGACAAGGCCGGCGTGGCGACGATCCTGGCGGCGGCCAAGGCGCTGCGCGATGCCGGCGTCGAGCCGGAGCTGGATTGCCACCTGCTGTTCACCATTTCGGAGGAGGTCGGCGTCGGCGCCTCGCATATCCTGCATGGCGAGGTGGCGGAGATGGTGTCGATCGATAACGGCACGCTGGCGCCGGAGCAGAACACCTGCGAGTTCGGCGTCACCATCGCGATGCAGGACTCCAGCGGCCCGTTCGACCGCCACCTGACCCGCCACCTGATCAACCTGTGCAAGCGCGACGAGATCGAATTCAGCCGCGATATCTTCCGCTACTACCGCAGCGACGCGGCCTCGGCGCTGGAGGCGGGCAACGATATCCGCACCGCGCTGATCTGCTTCGGCCTCGACGCCTCGCACGGCTGGGAGCGGATCCACCTGCGTTCGCTGGAGGCGATCAGCCGCCTGTTGGTCGCCTACCTGACCTCGGCGCCGCTGTTCGGTGCGCACCAGAACGTGATCGGCTCCAACGACGAGTACCCGCTGATCCACGACTCGGAGCGGCTGCAGCGCGACTGAGTCGCGCTGCCGGAGCAGGAGTGCGGCCCGGGCGGATCGGAGCAGCAGTACGAACATTTGCGGTCAATACTGAAGGCGGGACGACAAGCGCGCCCCGGTTCGGAACGGCAAAGGGGGAAGGCTGATGCTCTACGGTTATTTCGATCTGCCCTGGTGGGGCTACCTGCTGGTAGGCGCCGGGCTGACTCACCTGACCATCGTGTCGGTTACGCTATACCTGCACCGGGCCCAGGCACACCGCGCGCTGACGCTGCATCCACTGGCCAGCCACCTGTTCCGCTTCTGGCTCTGGCTGACCACCGGCATGATCACGCGCGAGTGGGTCGCGGTGCATCGCCGTCACCACGCCCGCTGTGACAGCGATGGCGATCCGCACAGTCCGCAACTGGAAGGGATCGCCGCCGTGCTCTGGCGCGGTGCCGAGCTCTACGGCGTTGCCGCCCGCGATACGGAGCTGCTCCGGCGCTACGGTCAGGGGACACCGGATGACTGGATCGAGCGCCAGCTGTATAGCCGCCATTCGTTGCTCGGCATCGGCCTGATGCTGCTGCTCGACCTGGCCTGCTTCGGTGTCATCGGCCTTACGCTGTGGGCCGTGCAGATGATCTGGATCCCGTTCTGGGCCGCTGGTGTCGTCAACGGCCTGGGCCACTGGAGCGGTTATCGCAACTTCGAAACTCCCGATGCATCGCGCAACCTGTTCCCGCTGGCGCTGCTGATCGGCGGCGAGGAGCTGCACAACAACCATCACGCCGCGCCCGGTTCGGCGCGCCTCAGTTACCGCTGGTTCGAACTCGATATCGGCTGGGTCTATATCCGCCTGCTGCAGGGGCTACGGCTGGCGCAGGTGAAGCGGGCGGGGCTGATCGGGCAGCAGGAGCTCCTCGCTACCCGGCTGCAGGTGTTGCGCCTGTATGGCCGCCAGGTGTTGCTGCCGATCCTGCAGCAGGAGAGCCGGCACTGCGCCGGGGCGGTGAAACGGCGTCTGCTGCAAAACCGCTGGTTGCTGCTGCGCGAACGCACGATGCTGAATTCGCAGCAGCAGGCCCGGGTGCAGCACTCCCTGGCGCTGAGTCAGGTGGTGGCGACCGTGTACGAGTTTCAGAACCGGTTGCAGGCGCTCTGGCAGCTGCCGCGTTCCACCGAACATTGGCTGAGCGCGTTACACGAGTGGTGCCGGGACGCGCGGCACAGCGATATCGACTGCCTGGCGGAGTTCGCCGAACGGCTGCTGCGGGCGCAGGCGGTTGCGCTTAAATAGCGTGGGCGGCGGTGGTTCCGGGGCGGTCGACGTAGGGATATAACCGGCCGTGGTGCAGCTGCAGTACGCGCTGGCCCAGGGTGCGGGCTTCCAGCGGGTCGTGGGTGACCAGCAGGGTGGTGATTGCCGCCGCCTCGCGCAGGGCGATGAACTCGTGCCAGAGCGTCTGCCGGGTCTGCAGGTCGAGGGCGGAGAACGGCTCGTCCAGCAGCAGTAGCCGCGGGCCGCGCACCAGGCAACGGGCCAACGCCGCGCGCTGGCGTTCGCCGCCGGACAGGCGACCGGGCCTGTACGCCGCCAGATGGCTGGCCTGCGTCAGCGCCAGGGCCCGGGCGACGCGTTGGCGCCGGGGCTCGCCGTCGGTGGCGCAGAACAGCAGCGGCAACAGCACGTTATGGGCGACACTGAGGTGGGGGAACAGGTGCTGCTCCTGGCTCAGGTAACCGAGTTGGCGCCGGTGGGGGGGAAGCCGGTCGATCGCTACGCCATTCATACACACCTGGCCCCGGTAGGGCAGCAGTCCCGCGATCAGCTTCAGCAGCGTGCTTTTGCCGGATCCCGACGGGCCGAGGATGGCCACCGATTCGCCCGCCGCCAGGGTCAGTGAAAGATCGTGCAGCGTGCGGCAGTGGATGGCGCGCAGAGTCAGGCTCGTCACGCCGTTGCCTCCCGTTTTCCCGCCCATGCCAGCAGGCGCATGGCGATCAGCAGCGTCGCCGCCAGCGCCAGCAGGATCAGGGCACAGGCGACGGCACGTTCGGTCTCGCCGCTGGCGATATTCAGGAACACCGCCATCGGCAGGGTTTCGGTATGCAGCCGGGTGGCTCCGGCCAGCATCAGGGTGGCGCCGAACTCCCCCAGGGCCCGCGCCCAGCCGAGGATCGCCGCTGCCGCCAACCCCGGTGCCGCCATCGGAATCTCCACCAGCAGAAAGGTCCAGCCGGGTGCCAGTCCCAGGGTCCAGCTCATCGCGGCATAGTCCGGGTCGACCCGGTCGAACGCGGCGCGGGCGCTGCGCACGACGATCGAGGCGGCGACATAGGTCTGCGCCAGCACGATGCCGGCCGGCGAGAACAGCAGCTCCAGGCCGAGGTTGCTGAGCCCCTGGCCCAGTGGCGTGCTGCGCCCGAGCAGGAACAGCAGCCCGGTACCGGCCACCAGCGGTGGTGTCACCATCGGCAGATCGAGCAGGGTTTCCAGCAGCGCCTTGCCGGGGAAGCGGCTGCGCGACAGCAGGTAGCCGGTGGGGATACCCAGCAGCAGTGCCAGCAGCAGCGACAACAGCGAGGTTTTCAAGCTCAGCTGCAGGGCGAAGGCGAGCTCCTCGTCACCGACGGCGCTGGCCAGCGCCGGTGCCGACAGCTCCAGCCCCAGCGCCAAAATGGCACCGAGGATGGTCAGTGCCAGCAGCACCAGCGGCAGGGTGCAGGCCAGTAACAGGTAGCGGGCGGGATGCGACCGCCGCCTCATTGTGCGGTGGCGGACAGCGGCAGGAAGCCGGCGTCGGTAAAGGCGGCCAGTCCCACCTCGGAGGCGAGCAGGGTGGCGAAGGCGCGGGCCTGCTCCGGTGCGGTGGCGGTGCTGAGCAGTGCCACCGGGACGATCTCCGGGGTGTACCACTGCGCCGGGATCTCGAGCATGCGCACCTTGTCGGCGTTCAGCACCGCGTCGGTACGGCCGATGATCGCGGCGTCGACCTCGCCGCGCAGCAGGTAGAGCGCCAGCTGCTTGACGGTGCCGGCACGGACCCGGGTGTTGGCGCGGATCTCGTCACCGATGCCGGAGGCATCCAGGATCTGCTCCGCGGTGCGCCCGAGCGCCATCGCCTTCGGATCGCCGAGCCCCACCCGGACGCCGGGACGCGCCAGGTCGGAGAACTGTTCGATGCTGGCCTGGCTGCTGCGGGAGATCCCGAGCACCGGGGTATGGGTGACCAGGTCGGTGCTCTCGAGCACCTTGTCCTGCGCCTTCAGCTTGTCGACATAGAGGGCCGAGCCGGGGATGAACAGGTCGCCGCGCTGGCTGGCGAGATAGCGGGTCAGGATCTGGCCGGAGCCGCCATACTCGAGCAGTACCCGGTTGCCGCTCTGCTGCTCATACAGTTTGGCCAGCTTGTCGATCACCGGGCGCAAACCGGCACCGGCATAGACCAGCAGCTCGGCCGCAGACAGTGGCTGGCAGACGCTGAGTGCGAGTAACAGGGTGGTCAGGGCGCGGCGGATCAGCGAGCGGTGGGCGAGGCGGGGTAGGCGAATCATTGCTGGGGGTTCTCCGTTAACGCAGGCGGAAAAAATTTTGCTGCGTAAAGCCGGATCGCAAGCCCTGTGCCTAATGGGAAAGACTTTTAATTCAAGAGGATGACAAAAGTTTCCGTTCGGTCATTTTTGTCATGTTGTCAAACTGGCGACAAAAAATTCCGAACGCCGAAAATGGGTCGGGTTGTCGGCATTCAGACATAAAAAAACGAGCCGCGTGGGCTCGTTTTTTAACTAGGCTGCTATCCGGAAATTAGATGGCAACGATGTTTTCAGCCTGCGGGCCTTTCTGACCCTGGGTAACGGTGAACTGAACCTTCTGACCTTCGGACAGGGTTTTGAAACCGGTGCCGGAGATAGCGCTGAAGTGCGCGAATACGTCAGGGCCGTTCTCACGGGAGATGAAGCCGAAACCTTTCTCTTCGTTGAACCATTTTACGGTGCCGATCGTCGTGTTAGACATGTCTGATTACTCTATTTTGGTAGTGAATTTTGCCGCTACGCTGTGTCGCGCGCTTGGCTGTTGGAGCTTAAAGTATTGCTATGACTTATCTAGACAAGACGAGGTACTACTTCAGGAAGGACATCGAAATGGGGTGTTTAAATAAATATAGGTACTACTCTAATGCCCGGTCAGCATATACCTATTTGCAGGGGAGTCAATTTTTATTTGGCGTTTCGCCCATTAATTCGCGCCGCGGGTCGGTCGACGCGTGCCGACGAACCGGTAACCAACAGGTTTTGATAGGAGAGTTCGATAGGAGAGGGCGATAGGAGAGGGCGATAGCAGGGGGCATATAGGGTTGTATCTATAGCAGGGTTGGATCGAAGGCTTCGACAAGCGGCGCCAATGATATGACGCTTGCGGCGGCGCCCCGGCGTGGGGACGGCCCGCCGCAGCGGTTAGCCGGTCAACGGCCGCGCGAGGGGGGAATGCTGGGGATGCGATTGTCCGCCGCTTCGGCGGTACCGCTGGAGAGCGTGACGATGGCCGCCGGACCGTCGGGATCGGCGTTGTTCAGCGCCCGTGCGATCTCCAGGATATGGTAGGTCAGGCCGTCGATGACCAACGGCTGACCGAGCTTGGGCAGCTCCGAGAAGTTGCACAGCTCTTCGCGGCCATCGCCGTAGATCAGTTTGATTTTCAGCATCTTATCCCTCCGGGGCGGTCGGGGATCACTTTTCCGGGGCGTGGAAGTGCAGGTACAGGTCGACCAACACCTCGGGGATCTGTTCGCACATCTCTTCGGACAGCGCGCGGTCGCGGCGGATATCGTGAATCTCCGCGTCATCGAACAGGTCGGAGGCCACCATCACCGGCAGCAGCAGACCGGCTACGGTCTCCTCATCGTCCCCGAACCACTGCTCTTCGCGCAGGAACACCCCCTCCATGAACGACTGCGCCCACAGCGTGATCTCGGCGATCTCCTCGTCCTCCTCCAGCTCCAGCGTCAGTTCGCACGGCAACAGGATCTCCTGGTCGCCATACAGGTCGCTGCCGATGGTGCGGTACAGCTTGCGCAGCAGCCCTTCGATCTGCGGTTTCTGCTGCGGCGACTGCCACTGCGGCTCACCGTCGAACAGCAGCGGCATCCACTCGGACTCCGGAATCGCCTGCGGCGAGATGTTGACGGCGCAGAGCAGGCCGTGGGCTCCGATCAGGTCGAGAGCTTCGTCCGATACGGCCTCAGAGAACAGGAACTCCTCCAGAGTGTCCAGTTCGGCTTCGGTGATCAGGGCAGAGTTGAGATCGGTCATGGTGTGTGGTCCGGCAGGGGGCATTGAGCGCCGATTCTACTCCGTGTTGTCGGTCAGCGATACGGTCACGACGGCCCCCTCACGGGCGATCGACGGGCAGCTGGCGGATGACTTGTGCGCGGGCTTCGCGGATAATGCCGCGCATGATTGAGCGCGCGCAGCAGATATTGGCCGAAGTTTTCGGCTACGAACGTTTTCGTCCTCCCCAGGATGCCGTGGTGGAGACCCTGTTACAGGGACGGGATGCCCTGGTAATCATGCCCACCGGGGGCGGCAAGTCGCTGTGCTATCAGCTGCCCTCGCTGGTGCGGGCCGGGACCGGGGTGATCATCTCGCCGTTGATCGCGCTGATGCAGGACCAGGTCAATGCGCTGTCGCAGCTCGGCATCCGCGCCGGCTGCCTGAACTCGGCGCTGCCGCTGGAGCAGCTGCAGGCCACCGAGGCGCAGCTGGTCAATGGCGAGCTGGACCTGATCTA
This sequence comes from Marinobacterium sp., assembly GCA_003250495.1. GTDB lineage: Bacteria > Pseudomonadota > Gammaproteobacteria > Pseudomonadales > Balneatricaceae > Marinobacterium_D. The sequence goes on along the minus strand of QKGH01000050.1, from coordinate 1,765 downwards.
TATCGCCCCGGAGCGGCTGTTGCAGCCGCGCTCGCTGGCCCTGTTCCAGCGTGCCCGGCTGGCGCTGTTCGCCATCGACGAAGCCCACTGCGTATCCCAGTGGGGGCACGACTTCCGGCCCGAGTATATGCAGCTGGGCCGGCTCCGGGAGCTGTTCCCCGGCGTACCGCGTATCGCCCTGACCGCCACCGCCGATGCCCGTACCCGGGAGGAGATCGTCGAGCGCCTGCAGTTGACCGACGCGCGCTCGTTTATTCGGGGCTTCGACCGTCCCAATATCCGCTACCGCATCGGCCAGAAGGATCGTGCCCGCGAGCAGCTGCTGCGTTTCATCCGCGATGAGCATGCGCAGGATGTGGGGATCGTCTACTGCCTGTCGCGCAAGCGGGTCGAGGAGACCGCCGCCTGGCTGAGCGAGCGCGGCTTCAACGCTTTGCCCTACCACGCCGGCCTGTCGGCCGAACTGCGCCAGCACCATCTGCACCGCTTCCTGACCGAGGAGCCGGTGATCATGGTCGCGACCATCGCCTTCGGCATGGGGATCGACAAACCCAACGTGCGCTTTGTCGCGCACCTGGACCTGCCCAAATCGATCGAGGCCTACTATCAGGAGACCGGCCGTGCCGGTCGCGACGGCCTGCCGGCCGATGCCTGGATGGTGTACGGCCTGCAGGATGTGATCTTCCTGCGTCAGATGCTGGAGGGGTCCCAGGCCGACGAGCTGCACAAGCTGGTGGAGCGACAGAAGCTGGAAGCGATGCTGGGGCTGTGCGAGATCACCAGCTGCCGGCGCCAGGCGCTGCTGGCCTACTTCGGCGAGCCGGACCATCCCCCCTGCGGTAACTGCGATACCTGCCTGGAGCCGGTGCCGGTGTGGGACGGCACCGAAGCGGCGCGCAAGGCGCTGTCCGCGGTCTACCGCAGCGGGCAGCTGTATGGCGTCAACTATGTGATCGATATCCTGCTCGGCGAAAGCTCCGACAGCTCGCGCAGGCGCGGCCACGAGCAGCTCTCCACCTGGGGGATCGGCAAGGAGCTGGACCGCAACCAGTGGCGTTCGGTGTTCCGGCAACTGGTGGCGCGGGGCTATTTGACCGTGGCGGCGGAGCACGGCACCCTGCAACTGGCCGAGCGCTGCCGGGCGCTGCTGCGCGGCGAGGAGTCGCTGGAGCTGCGCCGCGACCTGCGCCAGAGCGGGAAGGGGAGCAAGCTGGCCGGCACGCGCAGCCGCGCGCCGCAACAGCAGCTCGATGCCGAAGATCATGCGCTGTGGAACGCGCTGAAGGCGCTGCGCAAGCAACTGGCGGATGAGCAGGATGTGCCGCCCTATGTCATCTTCCACGATGCCACGCTGATGGAGATGGTGGTGTACCGGCCGCTGAGCAGTATCCAGCTGCGCCGGCTCAACGGGGTCGGCGAGCGCAAGCTGGCGCAGTATGGCGAGCCGTTCCTGGCGCTGATCGCCGAACACCAGTCGGCGCCGGCGGAGGCGAGCGGCGGCCAGCAGGCGGAGGAGTCGCTGCTGCTGTACCGCGCCGGGATGACGGTGGAGCAGGTGGCGCGGCAGCAGAAGCTGTCGCCCAATGCGATCTACGGCCACCTGGCGCAGGCGATCCGTAACGGCCAGATCGCCGTCGACGAGGTGGTGGAGCTGCCGGCGGGCGAGCGGCAGCAGATCGAGCAGACCATCCTCGAATACCGCCGCCACAAGGGCGGTTCGCTGAAGGCGGTACATGAGGCGCTGGCCGGCGCCTACGACTACGGC
>QKGH01000035.1 GCA_003250495.1 Marinobacterium sp. | reverse complement strand
GCGCACCAAGGTCAGGAACGCAGTGCCGTAGTAGGTGTCGGTGGTCTTGTAGCGGTAGCTGTTGGTCAGCCAGCCGTAACGCACCTCGGCGTCATTGGCGGACGTGGACAGCAGCTCGATGTTGCTGATCATGTGCTGGGTACGCGGCTCCGGCAGACTGGAGGCGCTGGAGCGCTCGGTCTTGATACGGAACACCCGGTCCTCCAGACCGTCGCGCTGGGCGTAGTACATCAGCGAGACTTCGCTCTGCGGATCGGTCACCAGCTCGCCGTCGTCATCCCAGCTCGGTACCCAGTACTCGGCCTTCTTGTCGTAATGCTCGATCCAGGCATCCCACTGTTTGTCATCCAGGGCACGGCTCTCGGAGTAGAGGAAATTGCGAACTTCTTCGTAGGTAATGCTCATCTCGGGGACCTCCTGTTATGCCTGTTCCTGTTCTTTACGCACGCCGTCGCTCAACACCTGGGTCCAGTAGCGGTGCTGTACCGTGTACAACCCCTCATCCTCGGACTTGGCACCGCTGAGCAGCGGATGGATATCGAGCGCCTTGGCGTCTTCGTCCTGGCCCTGGATCCAGTGTTCGGCACCGCGGCACATGTCGTTCCACGGCAGGGCACCGGCCTTGAACCCCTCCTGGCAGGCGCGAAACTCCTCCAGGTCATCCGGCGTCGCCATGCCGGAGGCGTTGAAGAAATCCTCGTACTGGCGAATACGGCGCGCGCGCGCGTCGGCACTCTCGCCCTTCGGCGCGATGCAGTAGATGGTGACCTCGGTCTTGTCGACGGAGATCGGACGGAAGTGGCGGATCTGCGAGCTGAACTGGTCCATCAGGAACACGTTCGGGTAGAGGCAGAGGTTACGCAGGTTGCCGATCATCCAGTCGGCGCGCGCTTCGCCATACTTGGCCACCAGTTCGTCGCGGCGCTCGAACAGCGGGCGATCCTCCGGGTTCGGCCAGCGCATCCACAGCAGGATATGACCCTGCTCGAAGGCGTAGAAACCGCCCTTCTGCTTGTTCCAGGTGGAGGCGTCCATCGCCTTGACGTCGTCGATCGACATGCCGGCCTTACGCCGCCCGGTGGTGGCGACATAGTTCCAGTGCGTGGCGGAGACGTGGTAGCCGTCGGCACCGTTCTCGGCCTGGACCTTCCAGTTGCCGTCATAGGTGTAGGTCGAGGAGCCGCGCAGGACTTCGATCCCCTCCGGCGACTGATCGACGATCATGTCGATGATCTTGGCCGCTTCGCCCAGATGCTCGGTCAGCGGTTTGACATCCTCGTTGAGGCTGCCGAACAGGAAACCGCGGTAGGACTCGAACCGCACCACCCGCTTCAGGTTGTGCGAGCCGTCGCAGTTGAACGAGGCCGGATAGCCCGCCTCCTCCGGATCCTTGACCTTGACCAGCTTGCCGTCGTTGTTGAAGCTCCAGCCGTGGAACGGGCAGGTGTGTACCGCCTTGTTGCCCTTCTTCTTGCGGCACAGCACCGCACCGCGGTGGCTGCAGGCGTTGATGTAGCAGTTCAGCTCGCCGGCCTTGTTACGGGTGATGAAGATCGGCTGGCGGCCGATGAAGCCGGTGAAGTAGTCGTTGTTGTTGGGGATCTGGCTCTCGTGGGCCAAGTAGATCCAGTTGCCCTCGAAGATGTGTTTCATCTCCAGCTCGAACAACTCGGGGTCGGTGAACATATCACGACGGCAGCGATAGAGGCCCTGCTCGCCGTCCTCTTCCATCATGCTGTTCAGTTTGTTGATCAGTTCGTCATGCATCTCGGTGCCCTCCTTATTTTTTGTTCAGCCTAGGCCCGATGCGGGGCATGAACTATCCAGCCCCCGGCAATCTTTATCCCTTCTCTGCACGCTGTTATTCGAATTTCCGGGCGTATTGAGACACCGCAACACTCCGCCAAAAAACGGCGAAAAAGCGGGCGAAAAGAGGTCGATCAGACGCAAAAAAGCCGCCAGATGGCGGCTAACGAACGACAGTCGAACGCCTCATAAAACTCAGGTCAGCACGCCCAGGAAGCGCTCGTTCAGCACCCGGTCGTGATAGAAGATCGCCTTGCCCAGCTGCTCCGCCTCCCAGGTCACCGGTTCATGGTCGGGGTAGTGATAGTCACCACCGCAGAACACCTCGTTACGGTTGCCGGCCGGGTCGAAGAAGTAGATGGTCGCGCCGTGGGTCAGGCCGTGGCGGGTCGGTCCGATATCGATCGAGGTCTCGGTCATCGAGATCAGGTCGGCGGCGCGCAGCACATCCCCCCAGCTTTCGAGATAGAACGAGGCGTGGTGGAACTTGCCCGGCTCCGGGTGCTCGATGAAGGCGATATCGTGCGCCTTCATGCTGACGGTCAGGAACTGGGCGACGCGCTTGCCCTCCGGCGTCACCACCTGCTCGGCCAGATCGAAGCCGAGGATATCGCGGAACAGCTCCAGGGTTTTATCCAGCTCAATGCCGTACAGCAGGCAGTGATCGAAACGGGTCGCCCGCATCCCCTGCAGCCCACGCGGCCAGGCCTCGGGATTGAGCTTGCCGACGCCCCATTTGCCGGGCTGCGCCTTGGTGGCGAACAGCTCGAAGGTATGCCCGCTGGGCGCCAGGAAACTGACCCTCCGGCCGCAATCGTTGAGCTCACCGGCCGGGATCTCCTCGACCGCGTAACCGGCGGCGGCCAGCTCGTCGCGCAGGCTGTCCACCACCGCTTCGCTGACGCATTTGAACGCCATGAAATCCATGCCGGCACTGTCGGCCTCGCGTAATACGACGGAGAACTTGTCGACCTCGGTCCATCCCTTCAGGTACACCCGCCCCTGTGAGTCACGGTCGGTCTCGATCAAGCCGAGCAGGTCGCGGTAGTGCGCCACCGCCGCCTCCAGATCGAGGACCCGGAGCTGCACGTGCCCCGGTCGCATTACACCCTTTTTCATCGCTGGCCTCTCTTATTCTGCCCGGCTGTTGCGCCGAGCTTTATTCTGTTGGGTTTCGTTCCCGGCGCCGCCAGAGCCTGGCGCTGCACCGTTACCAGCCAGCTTCGGCCATCGCGAACGACGAAAAAATCCGCCAGATGCAATCGCTATCCATCCTCTGCAATTGCCGACCGGTGCAGAGAGCGGATACAGGGCTGCAGGTTCTGGCTATTAAACCTGTTACCTGCACTTTTTAATCAGCAGACGTTTTAAACCCAGTGGAGAACCGGTATGTATAAGAACAAGAAACACTCCCGTCTGCTCCTGGCCGCCCTGGCCACCAGTGCACTGACGACCTCCGTAGCCAGCCAGGCCAACACCGACGACCCGATCCGCATCGGCATCATGCTGCCGTTCAGCGGCGTCTACGCCGCCCTCGGCGATGCCGGGCGCAACGGCCTGAAGATGGCGATCGAGGAGAACAGCGCCCAGCTCAACGGCCGCAAGGTGGAGTTCATCGAGGTGGATACCGAAGCCCGCCCGGAACGCGCACCGGAGCTGGCCTCGGCACTGCTGAACCAGCACAAGGCCGATTTCATCGTCGGCCCGGTGCACTCCGGCGTCGCGATGGGGATGCTGAAGGTGCTGCGCAACCAGGACACGGTGATGATCATCCCCAACGCCGGCGCTGCCGCCGCCACCGGGCCGATGTGCGCACCGAACGTGTTCCGGACCTCGTTCTCCTCCTGGCAGCCCTCCTACCCGATGGGCAAGGTCGCACTCGACTCCGGCTACAAGAAGGTCGTCACCATGAGCTGGAACTACGGCATGGGCAAGGAGAGCCTGGACGCCTTCGAAGAGTCCTTTAGCGCCGGCGGCGGCGAAGTGGTCAAGAAGATCCTGGTGCCCTTCCCGAAAACCGAATTCCAGCCCTACATCACCGAGATCGCTTCCTTGAACCCCGATGCCGTGTTCGTGTTCTTTGCCGGCGGCGGTGCGGTGAAGTTCGTCAAGGACTACGACGCCATGGGCCTGCGCGGCAAGATCCCGCTGCTCGGCTCCGGCTTCCTGACCGAGGGTACGCTGGAAGCCCAGGGCGCCGCCGCCGAGGGGATCACCACCGGGCTGCACTACGCCGATGAGCTCGATAATGCGATCAACCGCAAATTCCGCCAGGACTACCAGGCCCAGTTCGGCCGTGCCGGCGACATCTACGGTGTGCAGGGCTACGACACCGGCCTGCTGATCGCCAACGCCGTCGCCCAGTTGAACGGCGATGTCAGCGACCGCCAGGCGGTGATCAAGGCGATGGAACAGATGACCGTGCACAGCCCGCGCGGCGACTTCACCTTCTCCCGCGCGCACAACCCGGTGCAGAACGTCTACCTGCGCACGGTGAAAGATGGCATCAACCACGTCATGGGGGTTGCCGCCGAAGCGCTCGAAGACCCGGCCAAGGGCTGCAAGCTCTGAGCCGCCGTTAAGCGTCGGACGACGACCGGCCCGTCCACTGTGCAGGCCGGTCGTCCTCTCTCAACCTGCAGCTGACAACCGGGTTTCCCATGGATATCACACTTTTCTTCGTGCAGCTGATCAATGGCCTGCAGTACGGCCTGCTGCTGTTCCTGATCGCCTCCGGCCTGACGCTGGTGTTCGGCGTGATGGGCATACTGAACCTGGCCCACGGCTC
>QKGH01000460.1 GCA_003250495.1 Marinobacterium sp. | reverse complement strand
GCTATGTATGGCCGGAACCCGCCTCCAGCGCCGCCGGCTATCGTATGCTCGCGCTGCTGGACTGCTTTCGCCAGCACGGCTGGGAGGTCACCTTTGCCAGTCCGGCCGAGAAGAATATCCATCGGGCCGATCTTCCCGCACTCGGCATCCGCGAGCAGAGCATCGCTCTGAACTGCTCCAGCTTCGATGCCTTCATCAGTGAGTTACAGCCGGAACTAGTGCTGTTCGATCGTTTCATGATGGAGGAGCAGTTCGGCTGGCGAGTGGAACGGCACTGCCCGCAGGCACTGCGGGTACTGGATACCGAAGATCTCTCCTGCCTGCGCCATGCCCGCCATGCGGCGGTAAAACTGAGCGGTCAGGTCACTACCGAGGTCGCGCCCGAGTTGCTGCGTTCAGAACACGCCAAACGGGAGGTCGCCGCCATCCTGCGCAGCGACCTGACGCTGATGATCTCCCGGGCGGAGATCCAACTGCTGACCTCACTATTCCGGGTCGACCCGACGCTGCTGCACTACACCCCGTTCATGTTGCCGCCGTGCGATGCCGCACAACAGGCGCAGCTTCCCTCCTTCGCCGAGCGAGAGCACTTTATCGTGATCGGTAATTTCCGCCATGCGCCCAACTGGGACGCCGTGCTCTGGTTGCAGCAGTCGATCTGGCCGCTGATCCGACGCGCGCTGCCCGCGGCCGAGCTGCATATCCATGGCGCCTACCCGCCACCGAAAGCCACCGCCCTGCACAACCCCAGGCAGGGGTTCCTGATCAAGGGCTGGGCCGAAGATGCGCTGGCAGTGATGCAGCAGGCACGGGTGAACCTGGCGCCCCTGCGCTTTGGCGCCGGATTGAAAGGCAAGCTGGCGGATGCACTGGCCTGCGGCACCCCCTCAGTCACCACCAGCGTCGGCGCCGAAGGGATGGCCGATGAGCACACCTCCTGGCCGGGACCGGTCGCCGACAGCCCCGAGTCATTCGCCGCCGCCGCCATCGCCCTGTACCGGGACCCGCAGCAGTGGCAGCAATGCCAACGGCAGGGCTTCGAGCTGTATAACCGCCATTTCGCATTCGAGCCCCATGCCCAAGCGCTGATGGCACGGCTGCAAGCACTGAGAGACAACCTCGATCAGCACCGGCTGCAGAATTTCACCGGCGCGATGCTGCGTCACCATACGATGAAAAGCACCCAGTACATGGCGCAGTGGATCGAGGCGAAGAACCGACTGAAGACAGACTGAGCAGCGCCAACCAACGATGCCGCCCCCGTATCGAAAAATCGAGAAAATAACTCCCCCCGCTTCCGCTAACAATAGAGGAACAAGTAAGGGAGAAAAGGCGTCAATTAAGAAGCGAAAGGATGCAGCCGCCTCCTCGACTCGTCGCTCATCGAACCAAGACCGCACCAACTTTGTGCAACGAAAGGTTGGCAAGCTCCAACCAGCAGCCCGAAAAAACCATTTAATCAAACAGTTAAAATAAAACACTTGCTTGGCGCATAGATTGCTTGGAACGCTCCCTAAGTACCAAAGACAGGTGTTCCCGCGATGTTGCACGCCAAACCGGCCAGTGCCGACAGCCACGTATCCTCCAGCGTTCTCGCGTCCGTCACCGTGGGACTGGAGGAGTTTATCGACGCCCAGGGCGGCCGTAGCACCGAGGTGCTGTCCCGGGCGGGACTCAAACGCGGCCTGTATCAGCAGCCCAACCGGCATATCTCGCTGAAGCGCTATTGCGACTCGATGCACGAGGCGGCACGCTCCACCGGCAACGAGCATTTCGGCCTCAGTTTCGGCGCCCAGTTCGCACCCGAGGGGCTGGGGCTGTTCGGCTACTATGCGATCACGTCACCCGATCTGCGCAGCGCCATCGACGGTATGCAGCAGTACTTCCACGTGTTCCAGCGCAACAGCCTGCTGCAGCTGACCACCCACCAGGGGATCTGCCAACTGGAGTACCGGCTGCTCGATGGCGACATCATGGATCGGCGCCAGGATGCCGAACTGACCATCGGCATGCTCAATAACGTGCTCAAACGCGGTATGGGCGAGCACTGGTCGCCGCTGGCGGTGCATTTCCAGCATCCCGCCCTGGTCGATGGCGGCCCGCACCGCGATGCATTCGCGTGCGATACCCGCTTCCAGCAGGCGCGAAACGTGATCCTGTTCCGCGAGTCCTGCCTGGAGCAGGCGATGCCGGATGCCAACCCGATGCTGAACAACGTGACCCTCGGTTCCATGCTGCAGCTCGCCGGGCTGGAACAGCCGGCGCTGACCTGGGTCCAACGCGCCAAGAGCGAGATCATCGAGCTGCTGCCACAGAACGCCGCCACGCTGGAACTGGTCGCACAGCGCCTGGCGCTGTCGCCGCGCAGCCTGCAGCGCCAGCTGGCCCAAGAGCAGTACTCGTTCAAGAGCCTGCTCGACGAGGTGCGCGAAGAGCTCGCCCGCTACTACCTGAATTACGACCGCCTCAGCATCTCCGAGGTCGCCTACCGCCTCGGTTATTCCGAAGTCAGCGCCTTTACCCGCGCCTTCATGCGTTGGCAATCGATGAGCCCCACCGACTGGCGCAGCCGCGCCGCCTGAACCCGGCCGGCGTTGACATCAGGCACCCGACGATTGGCGCCTGATGTCAAAAGATCGGTTTCTGCGGTCAACACTAAAACCCACCGCCACTGAGACACTGCTTGCATCCCAACCCCATTAAGGATGGAAGCCATGTCAGAGCATCTCAATACCCACACCACCGTCTGGCACTGCCCGGCGGAAAACGCCCTCGAAGAGGCGCACATCTTCCTCGAACGTCACAACGTCAAATATATCCTGGCCCAGTTCGTCGACCTGCACGGCGGCCTCAAGAGCAAGGCGGTACCGGTTCACTGCCTGAAAGACCTGACCGAATCCGGTGCCGGTTTCGCCGGCGGTGCCATCCTCGGTTTCAACATGACACCGCAGGACCCGGAATTCATGATGGTCGCCGACCTGTCCACGCTGACGCTGATGCCCTGGCTGCCCGGCTACGCCTGCATCCGCGGCACCGGCTGCGTCGGCGATGCGCCCTACCCGCTGGACCCGCGCAACGTGCTGGCCAAACAGGTCGCACGTCTGGGTGAACGCGGACTGCGCTTCATGACCGGCCTGGAACCGGAGTTCTATCTGGTCAAACGCGACGCCGACGGCAAGGTCGTACCGTTCGACAGCACCGATACCCTGGCCAAGCCGACCTACGACTACCAGGGGCTGACCCGCAACGCCCCCTTCCTGGAGGGATTGTACGAAGCGCTGACCACCATCGGTCTGGAGGTCTACCAGATCGACCACGAGGACGCCAACGGCCAGTTCGAGATCAACTTCAAATATGACGAGGCGCTGCGCTCCGCCGACCATATCCAGTTCTTCAAGATGGCCGCCAAAGAGGTGGCCAACGAGCTGGGCGGCATCTGCAGCTTCCTGCCCAAGCTGTCCGCCACCACCACCGGCAACGGCATGCATGTGCACTGTTCGCTGGTCGACGAACAGGGGCGCAACCTGTTCCACGATGCCAGCGATGCCAACGGCATGGGGCTGTCGAAGACCGCCTACCAGTTCATCGCCGGGGTCATGAGCCACGCCAAGGCGCTCTGCGCCCTGCTCTGCCCGTCGGTCAACTCCTACAAACGCCTGGTCACCGGCAGCGTACAGAACCCCAGCTGGGCCCCGGTGTTCATCGCCTACGGCGACAACAACCGCTCTGCGATGCTGCGCATCCCCTACGGCCGCATCGAGGTGCGCATCGGCGACAGCAGCATGAACCCCTATCTCGCCACCGCCGCGATCATCGCCGCCGGGCTGGACGGCATCGACCGCGAGCTGACGCCGCCGGAACCGCAGGGGATCAACTTCTACGACCTGAGCCTGGCACAGGTGGATGCCCTCGGTGTCGAGCGCCTGCCGGAAAACCTGGACGCCGCCCTCGACGCCCTGGAAGCGGACGAGTTCCTGGCCGAAGCCCTGGGTCCGCGCCTGATCGCCAGCTTCCTCAAGCTGAAGCGCCAGGAGTGGCAGGAGTACCACCGCACCGTCTCCGAATGGGAGCTCAACCGCTACCTGACCTTCTACTGATCGCACCCGATCACCCTTACCGATTAGCCATTTACAGGACAGCAGCATGATTCATTTAACTGAACAACAGATCGCCCAGTTCCGCGAAGACGGCTTCCTGATCGTCGACAAGATCATCGAGCCGGAAGCAGCCGCCGAGATCCTGCCCCACTTCCAGGCCGTGTTCGACGGCCAGTATGAAACCGGTATCAAGCCGGACGAGGTCAACCTGCCGGCGGGCAACCCGCCTTTTACCAAGCAGATCTGCAACGCCTGGAAATCGGACCTGACCGTAGCCCGCCATATCCTGTCGGAGAACCTGGGGCGGGCCTGCGCCCAGCTCGGCGGTTGGGATGGTGCCCGCCTGATGATCGACAACCTGCTGTGGAAGCCGGTGGAGGGACGACCGATCGGCTTCCACCAGGACAGCATGTACTCGTTGTGGATCGACAAGCCGGCGCTGGTCAGTTGCTGGGTCGCGCTGGACCAGACCACCGCCGAGGGCGGCACGCTGGTCTAT
>QKGH01000265.1 GCA_003250495.1 Marinobacterium sp. | reverse complement strand
GAGCGTGGTGCCGACCGTGAACACCGGACGCTCGTTCCTCGATGTGCTCGGCCTCCTCAACCCCTTTCACTGATACCGGCATACAGGCAAGAGGGCAATGAGCGAAGCGCGGGTGGTAAACAAATGGCTGATCACCGTCACGGTGATGCTGCCGACGATCATGGAGATAATCGATACTTCGGTGGCCAACGTCGCCCTGCCGCACATGCAGGGGAGCCTCAACGCCGGCACCGACGAGATCACCTGGGTACTCACCTCCTACTTGGTCGCCAACGCGGTGATCCTGCCGATGACCGGCTGGCTGTCGCGGATGTTCGGCCGCAAGCGTTTTCTGATCAGCTGCATCAGCCTGTTCACGCTGTCGTCGTTTCTCTGCGGTGCCGCGCCGAACCTCGGCTTTCTGATCTTCTTCCGCATCCTGCAGGGAGCATCGGGCGGGGCGCTGATCCCCAACAGCCAGGCGATCCTGATGGAGACCTTTCCGCCGAAGGAGCAGGGAATGGCGATGGCGATCTTCGGCATCGGCGCGATGTTCGGACCGATCATCGGCCCGGCGCTCGGCGGCTACGTCACCGACCAGCTCAACTGGCGCTGGATCTTCTACATCAACTTCCCGATCGGCATCATCGCCGTGCTGATGGCCGCGGCGTTCCTGGTCGACCCGGAGTACCTGCGGCACCGGGAAAAAATCAGCATCGACTACTGGGGGCTGGGACTGTTGCTGCTGGCGTTCGGTTCGCTGCAGCTGGTGCTCGACATGGGGCACCAGGAGGACTGGTTCGATTCGGCGTTCATCGTCGGTTTCAGCGTCGTCGCCGTGCTGGCGCTGGTGGCGCTGGTGTTCGTCGAGCTGCGCCACCCGCACCCGATCGTCAACCTGCGCCTGTTCAAGATCGTCTCCTACTCGGCCGGCAATTTCCTGATGTTCGTCTTCGGTTTCTGCCTCTACAGCGCGATCATGCTGATCCCGCTGATGCTGCAGACCCTGATGGGCTACGATGCGACGCTGGCCGGCATGGTGCTGGCCCCGGGCGGGGTGGTGACGCTGTGCACGATGCCGTTCGTCGGCGCGGCGCTGTCGCGTGGCGTTGAGGGGCGGCGCATCGTCTTTTTCGGCCTGGTCATCGGCGCGGTCGCGATGTTTATCATGCAGAGCTTCACCCTGCAGGCCTCCTACTGGGATTTCGTCTGGCCGCGGATGGTGCTCGGCCTCGGCCTGGGGATGATCTTCGTGCCGCTGTCGACCACGACGCTGTCGGCGATCCCCAAGCCGGAGATGGGCAACGCCACCGGCATGTACAACCTGCTGCGCAACATCGGCGGCTCGGTCGGCATCGCGGTGTCGGCGACGCTGCTGCAGCGCTTCTCCCAGTTCTACCAGACGGTCCTTGCCGAGCACACCGCCCCGACCAACCTGTTGTTTCAGCAGAAGCTGGCGACCATCGGCTCGGCGCTGGTCGCGCGCGGCATCCCCGAAAGCTCCGCCGGGCAGACGGCGCTGGCGCTGATCTACCGCGACCTGCTGCGTCAGGCCGGGATGCTCTCCTACAACCATATCTTCTGGATTCTCGGACTCGCCTTTCTCAGCGTCATCCCGTTCCTGCTGCTGCTGCGCCGCGGTCAGGCCGCGGCGGGAATCGGCGGCCACTAGCGGGACGGCTGCTGGCGCGGCACCAGCAGCGGCTCCACGTCATCGACGCCCAGCGGCGGCGGCACCACGTGCAGCGGCAGCGGCAGCAGCGTCGTCGCCGACGGCGGGCGGAGTTCGCGATAGAGATCGGGGGCGCGGCGCAGGTAGCTCTTCGACAGGTGCATCGGCAGCAGGTACTGCGGTAGCAATCGGGCGCAGAGCACGTTGAGGTCGGCGCTGCAGAAGTGGTAGGAGGCACGGGCCTTGGCGACGTCGGCGGCGAGAAAGGCGCTCTCGGCGCAGAGCAGGGTCAGCCCGGGGAGAAAGGCGTGAATGCGCTCGAGGTTGGCGGCGGTGGCGCCGCAGTCGGTCAGGTAGCCGAGCGCGGCGGTCGTCTGCGGCCGCTGCAGGGCAGCGTATAGTGCCTCGGGGTCGTCGATCTTTAGCGGCTGGCTATCGCTCTGCAGCGCCGTTACCTGCTGCTCGTCGCGGCCGCGCCAGATCCGGCTCTTGAGGTCGTTGATCCAGTCGCCGGGGGCCAGGCCCTGGGTGGCGAGCTTCTCCTGGTCGATGGCAAACGGCGGGCGCTCGTCGAGCCGGAAGGCGAGCACCGGCAGCTTGTGGTCGAGCAGCTCGGCCGATACGGCAGCGTAGCGGCAGGACCAGATCGTCCGGTCGCGGCGCGGCGCGAGCGAAAGCACCTGCCGGCGAAACCCCTCGGCGCCGGGGAACACCGTGTGGCGGATGGTGTCGACGCCGACCTCGTGGACGTGCAGGTCGAACCAGGTCGGCTCGCAGAGGTTCCAGTCGTAGCCGTGCAGCAGATGGTCGACGCGTTCGGTGATCCCCGGCGGACCGTAGACAGCCAGCGGCTTGGGTGAGGCGTGGTGGTGGCGGACCAGGGTTGGCAGACCCATCACGTGGTCCATGTGCGCATGGCTGACGAAGACCACGCTGATCGGCTTGACCACCCGCTTGGCCAGGTGGGCGAGCTGGCCACAGTCGAACAGCAGCGCCTGCTTCAGCGGCCGGATGCGGACGAACAGCAGCGGGTCGTCGAGCAGGCCGGCGAAGAAGGCCGGTTGCAGGTAACGAAACGGCAGGCTAAGAGGGCATGCGTTCATGGTCTACCCTGCGGATGACGGCTGGCGGCGTTGGTGTGCCGACGGTTTAAGTGTACACTATCGGCATGAACGATGAACAAAGCCGAAACAAGACCCGGTCGCAACTGAAATACGGGTTTCCCCCCCTGCTCGGGGAGAGGCCGCGGCTGCTGATCCTCGGCACCTTCCCCGGCGAGGCGTCGCTGGCCGCCGGCGAATATTATGCGCACCCGCGCAACAGCTTCTGGGAGATGATGGCAGCACTGTGCGGAGCCGGGCGACAGCTCGACTATGCGCAGCGCTGCCGCAAGCTGACCGCAGCCGGAATCGCCGTCTGGGATGTGCTGCAGGCCTGCCGGCGGCAAGGGAGCGCCGACAGCCGGATCGAGTCCCAAGGGCTCTGTCCGAACCCGATCGAGGAGCTGATCGCGACGCAGCCGCTAAAGGCCATCGCCTGCAACGGCCAGCCGGCGGCGCGGCTGTTTCGTCGGCACATCCGGCCGCTGCTGGTCAGCCCCTGTCCGCCGCTGCTGGTGCTGCCGTCGACCAGCCCGGCCAACGCCCGCCTGACCCAGGCCGAGAAGCAGCGGCAGTGGCGACAGCTGCAGGCTCTGCTGGATTAAACATAGATAAAACCATATATAAGCCCTATTGCCAGCGGCGAGGGGAAAGGCTATATTGGCGCCAGGGAGGCGCGACATGGCGAGACTGGTGCTGCAGATGGAAGGCAAGACGATCAACGAGTTCCCACTGGCTGGCGAGCAGACGCACATCGGCCGCGAACAGCTCAACCACGTGCGCCTGGCCGACCCGATGGTCTCCCGGTTCCACGCTGAAATCCATCGCCGCGGTTTCTGTTACACGCTGTTCGACCGGCAGAGCACCAACGGTACCCGGATCAATGGCGAGCCATTGACCTCGCCGGTGACGCTGGCCGACAACGATGCCGTCAGCATCGGCGACACGACGCTGATCTTCCGCCTCGATCCGAGCGACAGCCCGAAAGTGTTTTTGCCCCAGGCCTTCAACAGCAACACCACCCTGCTCGATGCCGGAAAGGCACTCGAGGAAGAATAGCCACCTGTCATAAGCGAAAGGATGCCGCCATGATGCGTCTCGTCGTACCGTCGCTGTTGCTCATGCTGTTGTTGCCGCTGGTAGCCGCGGCCGATGGCATGAAGCCGGGCTTGTGGGAGATCACCACGACCATGCAGATGCCGGGAATGCCGTTCCAGCCGCCGCCGCAGACGATCCAGCACTGTTATACCCCCGCTGAGGCCAGCGCGGCTCCGGTACCGGCCGGCGACCCGAAGTGCAGGGTGGAAAATGTCAGCCGCAACGGGAACACCACCAGCTGGACCGTCAGCTGCAGCGGCGACGGCGCCGGCAGCGGCAAGGGGGAGATCACCTTCTCCGGCGACTCGGCCTACAGCGGCAAGATGACGATGACCACCGAGGGGATGACGATGACGAGTAGTTACCAGGGAAAACGCATCGGCCCCTGCAAATAGCAGCGGTCGATGAAAAGCCGGCGCCTGCGGCGTTGCCCTGGTCTTCTCGGCTGCGACGTAGCTGCCGCTACGACTCGCCGTTCAGCCTGCGGGCGCCTTGCATTCACCGGCTTTTGATCGACCTTAATCACATGCTGAACACGAAAAAGCGGCACACCCGAAAGGGTGTGCCGCTTTTTTTGAGACGAAAGGGTCCTGGGAGATCAACCGGCCTGATTGAAGCGCACTTCGACATCGGCGCGATGCGCCGGATCGATCTTCCACAGGTCGCGACGGACGAAGTTGAACAGCCGCGCCACCAGCACGTCGGGGAACTGCTCGATGCGGATGTTGAAGATGTTGACCGTCTCGTTGAACAGCTCGCGCC
>QKGH01000220.1 GCA_003250495.1 Marinobacterium sp. | reverse complement strand
GATCAGCACCTTGGCGCCGGGGCGGGCCTGCTCGAACAGCGGGTAACGCTCGAGGAACTGCGGCTGGTGGCAGGCGACGAAATCGGCCTGGCCGGGCTGGATCTCGTAGGCGGCATGGATCGGCTTGGGCCCGAAACGCAGGTGGGAAACGGTGATCGCACCGGACTTTTTCGAGTCGTAGACGAAGTGGCCCTGGGCGTAGCGCCCCTCGCGCTCGCCGATCAGCTTGATGCTGTTCTTGTTGGCACTGACGGTGCCGTCGGAACCGAGGCCGTAGAACACCGCCTGCACCCAGTCGGCGCTGGCGGCGGTAGTGAAGGCCGGGTCGTAAGCCAGGCTCAGGCCCCCCACATCGTCGTCGATACCGACGGTAAACGCGGCCGGCAGCGCCGAGCCGCCGAGCAGGTCGAACACCGCCTTGGCCATCGCCGGGGTGAACTCCTTGGAACCGAGACCGAAGCGCCCGCCGCACACCCGCGGTAGCGCCGCACCGCGCCATTCGCCGCGACTGTAGGCCTGCAGCAGCGCGGTGGCGATATCCTTGTACAGCGGCTCGCCGTCGGCACCGGGCTCCTTGGTGCGGTCGAGTACCGCCAGCGTCTGCAGCGTCGGCGGCAGCGCGTCGAGCAGGCGCGCGGCATCGAACGGGCGGAACAGGCGCACCTTCAACAGCCCCACCTTTTCGCCCTGCGCCAGCAGGTGATCCACGGTCTCCTGCACCGTCTCGGCGGCCGAGCCCATCACCGCGATCACCCGTGTTGCATCCGGCGCGCCGTGATACTGGTAGAGCCGGTACTGGCGCCCGGTCTCGGCGCCGAACCGGTCCATCGCCCCCTGCATCACCGCCGGGAAGGCGTTGTAGAACGGGTTGGTCGCCTCACGCGACTGGAAGAACACATCGGGGTTCTGCGAGGTGCCGCGCACCTGCGGCCGGTTCGGCGACATGCCACGATCACGGCAGGCCTGGATCAGCGCCGGCGGCACCAGGCGGCGCAGCTGGTCGTCATCGATCAGCTCGACCCGACCGACCTCGTGGCTGGTACGGAAACCGTCGAAGAAGTGCAGCACCGGCACCCGCCCCTCCAGCGACGCCATCTCGGCGATGCAGGCGAAGTCCATCGCCTCCTGGCCGCAGTTGGCCGCCAGCAGCGCGAAGCCGGTACTGCGCGTCGCCATCACGTCGGAGTGGTCGCAGAAGATCGACAGCGCGTGGGTCGCCACCGAGCGTGCCGCCACGTGGAACACCGTCGGCGTCAGTTCGCCGGCGATCTTGAACATATTGGGGATCTTCAGCAGCAGCCCCTGCGAAGCGGTAAAGGTGCAGGTCTTGGCCCCGGCCTGTAGCGAGCCGTGCACGGCACCGGCGGCGCCGGCCTCGCTCTGCAGCTCGATCACGTCGGGCACCGTGCCCCACAGGTTGGTGCGTCCGTTGCTGCTCCAGGCGTCGCACAGCTCTCCCATCGGCGACGCCGGGGTGATCGGGTAGATCGCGATCACGTCATTGAGTTTGTGCGCGATGGTGGCCGCGGCTTCGTTGCCATCCATCATCCGGATTTCGCGCGCCATCAGATACTCCTTCTGCAAGTGCGGCCAGAGCCGGCGATTAACGGGCAGTATGTCAGCCGATAATGACGCTGTAACTGATGTAGGCCAACACCTGCAGCGCGCATAAGCCTACACCAGAAACAGGTTAGACGGAGCGGGCGCTGAGATCAGACGACCTCACGCCCGGAGATGATGTCGACCAGCTCCTTGAAGCTGGTGGCACGCTGGTTGATCTCCACCGAGATCCGCAGGCGGCGGGCGATGTCGCTGGCCGAGATGATGCCGCGAACGGACTTGTGCACCGGATCCACCACCAACATATGGGGGCGCCCCTCGTTCTTCAGCGTCTGCAGCAGCTCGCCGATGGTACCCTGCTCGATCGCCTCCATCGGCACCCCGACCAGCTTGTCGCGCGGCATCATCAGGTCGCCGATGGTCAGGTCGCTACGCGACTGTCCCGAGCTGGCGGCGAGGCTGAGCACCTTGCGGCTCTCCAGGTCCGCCACGGTGATGATGCCGCGGAACAGCGCCTGGTTGTCGGTGACCAGGATCGAGCGCACATGGGCCTTGCGCATCGCCTGGATCGCCTCGTCCACGGCCACGTCCAGATCCATCGTCAACGGTTCGCTGTCGAGAAAATCGGTGACGACCAACCGCGCCGGGCTGTTCAGATCGACGTGTTCGGCCCGCTCGGAAACCAGAATCTGCGCGTAATCGGCCAGGGTTACGGTTTTCAGTGCATTGTATCTGTGCATTTTTGTGCTCCTTCTGCCCGCATCCGCGCGGACAGCTGTAATGACCTGTTTGTCCCAGCGTAATGGCTAACAGGGGAGCAGCGGCGAAGCGCGCACCGGCGGCAGGGCGAGCAGAACGCCGCCGGGTGGACGCGGCAACGCGCGCTGAACGAGGAGGATGGCGGTCGCCGGCACTGGCGGCACTGCGGAGGTCAGCGCCAACGGATCCGGTTCGGCGTCGCACAGCGGGGTCGACTGCAGATCGCAGACGGCAACCGAGAGGGAGAGGCCTGTCTGGGGATCCTCGACCGCATCGCCCGCCCGCAGTGCCAACAGCAGCAGGAACAGCAGCGTCCTCAGCGCCGTCGGCAACAGCAGCGAATGATCGTTACGGCGGGACAGATCGAGACTCACGCGTGCCATACCTCTCGGGGCCAGCGCGCCCCCTCTTTCTCTCAGACTAGAGGGTTATGCGCCGCTGTCAAACGCCGGCCCCGCCCCTCGGCGGTTCCGACGAACCATTCACAAATTCGAATGAATTGAGCGAGTAAACTCACTGTATTCGCCGCTGATGCCCGATTAGATTGGGTACCCATCAATACGCGTTATAACGATGGGGTAATCCATGTCCGCAGTTTCCGCCTTACCGACGCTGTTCATCTCGCACGGCTCGCCGACCTTTGCACTCGATCCCGGGGTTGCCGGCGCCACGCTGCACACTCTGGGCCAACGCCTGCCGCGTCCCGACGCCATCCTGATCCTGTCGCCGCACTGGATAACCCCGGGACTGCGCCTGACCGCGTCGCACGCGCCGAAAACCATCCACGATTTCGGCGGTTTCCCGGCACCGCTGTACCAGCTGCAGTATCCGGCGCCCGGCTCGCCGGCACTGGTGGCACAGGTACAGCAGCTGCTCGGCGCCAGCGGTCTGGAGGCGACAGCCGATGACGGCTGGGGCTTCGACCACGGCGCCTGGGTACCGTTGCGGCACCTGTATCCCGCTGCCGATATCCCGGTGGTGCAAATCTCGCTGCCGCGCCAGTACGGTACGCTGGAGTGCTGGGCGCTGGGACGGGCACTGGCGCCGTTGCGGCAGCGTAACATCCTGCTGATCGGTGCCGGCAGCATCACCCACAACCTGTACGAGATGGCCCATGCGGCGCCGAAACCCTACGTCAGCGAGTTCACCGACTGGGTCGAGCAGCAGATCGACGGCGGCGAACTGGAGGCGCTGCTGGATTATCGCAACCGCAGCGCCGCCGGCGTGCGCGCCCACCCCAGCGAGGAGCATCTGCTGCCGCTCTACTTCGCCATCGGCGCCGCCGGCGAGCAATGGACCACGCATCAACGGCTGTCCGGCCAGATCGACTACAGTGTGATCGCGATGGACAGCTGGATCCTGGGTGGCAGCGACTACCCGCTGGCCGCCTGAGTACGACGCTGGAGGAAACCGAAAGATCATGCCGCAGACACAGATGATGACCCTGCCCGCCCGGGGCAAAGCCGAGTATCTGTTCATCCTGGCGCACGGGGTGGGCAGCAACAAAGAGAACCTGGCCCCGCTGGGCGAGGCGCTGCAGCAGGCGTTTCCCAGTGCCTGCTGCGTGGTGGTGGACGGGTTCGAAGCCTTCGATGGCGGCTTCGGCGGCCGACAGTGGTTCTCGCTGCAAGGCGTCACCGAGCAGAACCGCCCTGCCCGCGTCGCCGCCGCGCTGCCGCCCTTTATCACCCTGGTTGAGTCGCTACAGCAGCAACAGGGAATAGATGCCGCACATACGGTGCTGGTCGGTTTCTCCCAGGGCACCATCATGTCGCTGGAGGCGATCAAGGCCCGGGACGGACTGGCCCGTGCGGTACTCGGCTTCTCCGGCCGCTATGCCGAACTGCCGCAACAGGGCCCGCAGCACACGGCGATCCACCTGTTGCACGGTGAGGCCGATCCGGTCATCCCCTACCCCCAGGCATTGGCGGCACAGGATACCCTGCGGGCGCTCGGCGCCGAGGTCAGTCTCGACAGCGAGCCCGGGACCGGGCACGAGATCAGCGCGGCGCTACTCCAGGCGGCCTGTAGCCGGCTGCGCGCCACCCTCGCCGCCGCGCCAGAGCGCTGACCTCAGCGGTCGCTGAACAGGCGGTCGAGCTGGCCGATATAGGGCCTGATCGCCTGCCGGTCCTCCTCCGGCACCTGCGCCAGCGCCTGAGCCACCTCCATCGCCTGCTGCACCTGCCGCCGCTGCGCCTCCGGCAGCGCCTGCAGCATCATCGCCTGCTCCGGAGCGCCCAGGCCGTTGATCATCCCCAACATCTCCGGGCTTTCGGCGGAGGCCTTTACCGC
>QKGH01000438.1 GCA_003250495.1 Marinobacterium sp. | reverse complement strand
GCTGCTGCAACGTTTGCCCAACCCCAGTCTGCCGGTCGGGCAGACGCTGTTTCGGCATCTGCCGGACGCCGGTCTGTTCCTGTTCCAGTACCCGGTGGTGTGGGAGGATGGCGGCCGCGAGCGTCACTTCCTGGTATCGGTGCTGCACAGCGACGAGAGCGTGGACCGCGAGCTGCAGGCCTTTGGTACCCAGTTGTGGGGCTGGCTCGGCGGGCTGTTCCTGCTGGCGCTGCTGGTGCAGTACCTGATTATGCGCTGGGGGCTCAAGCCGCTGGACCGCCTGGCCGAGGACCTGGGGCGGATCGAACAGGGCAGTGCCGACAAGCTGTCCGGGCACTATCCGCTGGAGGTGCAGGCGGTGACCGACAACCTGAACCGGCTGATCGAGAGCGAACGGCGCCAGCGCGAGCGCTACCGCAATACGCTGGGCGATCTGGCACACAGCCTGAAAACGCCGTTGGCGGTGATTCAGGGGGCGCAGTCGGAGCGCTTGGCGCCCGACGCCTATCGCGAACTGGTGACCGAGCAGAGCCAGCGTATGAGCCAGATCGTGCAGTACCAGTTGTCGCGGGCGGTGAAATCGCCGGGCCAGCCGCTGGCGCTGCCGGTAAGGGTTGAGCCGGTGCTGCGTCGTATCGCGTCGGTACTGGGCAAGGTCTACGCCGACAAGGCGATAGCGGTCGAGCTGGAGCTGGAGCCGGGACTGGCGTTTTTCGGCGACGAGCGCGATCTGATGGAGCTGCTCGGCAACCTGCTGGAGAACGCCTTCAAATATGGCGGCTCCCGGGTAGCGGTTAAAGGCTGGCGCGGCGAGCGGATGGTATGGCTGGAGATCGCCGACGACGGTCCCGGCATCTCGGTGGCGCAGCGCCAGACCATCCTCGGCCGCGGCGCCCGGCTCGACTCCTCGGCCCCGGGGCAGGGGCTGGGGCTGTCGGTAGCGGTGGATATCCTCAGCAGCTACGATGGCGGCCTGGAGATCCGCGACAGCGCCCTCGGCGGTGCCGCGTTCCTGATCCAGTTGCCGGCGCTGTAGGCGTCCCGTCCGATGCCGCTGTGGCGGCGGGTTTAGAGCGCTTTCACGAACACCTTGGAGTTGCGCTGGAAGTTGTACAGCTCCTTCTTACGCCCCGGCAGCGCCTCCAGCGGGGCGGCACGGAAACCGCGTTCGACGAACCAGTGCGCGGTACGCGTCGTCAGCACGAACAGTGTCTCCAGCCCCTGCGCCTTGGCCTGCGTCTCGATTTCGCCCAGCAGCAGGTCGCCGCGCTCGCCGCCGCGGTATTCGTTACTGATCACGACGCAGGCCAGCTCGCCCATGCGCTCGTCGGGGAAGGGGTAGAGGGCGGCACAACCGATGATGGCGCCATCGCGGACGACGACGCTGAAGCGTTCGATCTCCGCTTCCAGCAGCTCACGCGAGCGGCGTACCAGCACCCCTTTCTCCTCCAGCGGCGCGATCAGCTCCAGCAGCCCGCCGACATCCTCGATCGTGGCCGGGCGCACCTGCTCGTAGGACTCCTTGCTGATCATGGTGCCGGTGCCGTCGCGGGTGAACAGCTCGATCAGTAGGGCGCCATCCTGGGCGTGGCTGACCAGGTGGCAGCGCGGGATCCCCTTTTCGCAGGCATCGGCGGCGGCCTGCAGCAGGCAGGCGGCTTCCGACCAGGGCACGGTCGGATCCTCGACCCGGGCCTGATACAGGTGCACCAGGCGGCGGGCGGTCTCTGCCAGCAGTTCGCTGCGCAGTTCGCCGCTGGAGTCGCGGATCCCGTCCTGGCTGCCGAACAGGATCAGCTTGTCCGCTTTCAGCGCGATCGCCACGCCGGTGGCTACCTCCTCGACCGACAGGTTGAACACCTCGCCGGTCGGGGAGTAGCCCAGGTTGGAGATCAGTACGATGTTGTTCAGGTCGAGCTGGCGGCCGATCGCCTCCCGGTCCACCCGGCGCAGCTCGCCGGTATGGCCCATGTCGACGCCGTCCAGTACGCCCAGCGGGCGGGCGGTGATGAAGTTACCGCCGCAGACGCGGATGCGGGCACCGTGCATCGGGGTGTTGGCCAGCCCCATCGACAGCTGGGCTTCGATCTCGGTGCGCACCCGCCCCACCGCTTCGATGACGCAGTGCAGCGCGGCCGCGTCGGTAACGCGCTGATCGTGGTGCAGGCGGATCTCGATACCGGCTTCGCGCGCGCGCTGGTCGATCTGCGGGCGTGCGCCGTGTACCAGCACCAGGCGCACGCCCAGGCTGTTCAGGATGGCGACATCTTGCACGATACTGGCCAGATGGCCGTCGTCGATCGCCTCGCCCCCCAGCATCAACACGAAGGTCTTGCCGCGATGGGCGTGGATATAGGGGGAGGAGTGGCGAAACCAGTTAACAAACTCTTCAATGTTCACGCAAAGGCATCCGTATCAGGGCGTTCAATACAGGGTCACCGGCACCGCTTTACCAGCACGGGATTACAAACAGTAGCGCTCGATCATCCGGCGCAGCAGGTCGAGGGTGGGCTGGATCTGGTCCAGCGCCAGAAACTCGTCCGGCTGATGGGCCTGATCGATGGAGCCCGGTCCCAACACGATGGTATCCATCCCGAGCTGCTGCAGGAAGGGGGCCTCGGTGCCGAAAGCCACCGCTTCGGCGCGGTGGCCGGTCAACTGCTCGGCCAGGCGTACCAGCTCGCTGCTGGCGCTGTTGCCGAACGGCGGGATGCCGGGAAACAGCGCTTCGGTTTGCAGCTTCACGCCGAAGCGGGGGCCGAGCGGGGCCAGGCGCTCGCTGATGGCGCTGCGCAGACTCTCCACCGACATCCCCGGCAGCGGGCGCAGGTCGTACTCCAGCTCGCAGCGGCCGCAGATCCGGTTAGCGTTGTCGCCGCCGTGGATGCAGCCGAGGTTCAGCGTCGGCTTGTCGATGCGGAAATCGCTGTTGCGGTAACGGCTCTGCAGCTCCTGGCGAAAGGTGATCAGCTCGCTCATCACCGCGTGCATCGCCTCCAGTGCGCTGGCCCCCAGCGACGGGTCGGAGGAGTGGCCGGAGCGCCCCTGGATGCGCACCGCTTCCATCATCATCCCCTTGTGCATATGGATCGGCCGCAGGCTGGTGGGTTCGCCGATCACCGCCGCGCGTGCCAGCGGGCGGCCCGCCTCGACTAGGGCGCGGGCGCCGCACATCGAACTCTCCTCGTCGGCGGTGGCGAGGAGGATCAACGGCTGCTTCAGCGGCTGCTCCGCATAGGTGCTGGCGGCCTCGACGGCCAGCGCCAGAAACCCCTTCATATCGCAGGTGCCGAGGCCGTACAGGCGCTGGTCGCGCTCCTCGACACGGAATGGGTCGCTGCTCCACAGCTCGGGATCGCAGGGCACGGTATCGGTATGCCCGGACAGCACCAGGCCGCCGGGTCCCTGGCCCAGGGTCGCGATCAGGTTGGCCTTGGTCGGATGGCCGGGTACCGGCATCACCTCGCACTGGAACCCCAGCGCTTCGAGCCAGGTGTGCAGATGCTCGATGACGCTCAGGTTGCTCTGGTCCCAGTCGGGGGTGGTAGAGCTGATCGACGGCGACGCGATCAGCTGACGCAACATCGTCAGGGTATCGGGCACGGGGCGGGGCATGAGGTGACTCCATCAACAGGACTGCGGGCCTGACTATTGTGCAGGCTCTATGCAGTATGGTCCATGCCCGACCCGTGCGCCGTGCAGCGACGGGTGACGAAGAGAGTGCCTTGGGGGAGATGCGGCCGGGTGCCCGCCTGGGGCACCCGGTGAGGGACTCAGGAGAAGATTCCCTTGAGCATGAAGTAGATCAGAATCGCCAGGATTGCACCGGCCGGGAGGGTCACCAGCCAGGAGATGAAGATGGTGCCGACCACACGCAGGTTCAGCGCCGCCATGCCGCGGGCGATGCCGACGCCGAGGATGGCGCCGACCAGGGTGTGGGTGGTGGAGATCGGCAGGCCGGTGCCGGAGGCGACCACGACCGTTGCGGCGGCGGCCAGGGTCGCGGCGAAGCCGCGGCTCGGCGTCAGTTCGGTGATATTGGTGCCGACGGTCGCGATCACTTTGTGCCCGTACATCACCAGTCCGGCGACGATACCGGCACCGCCGAGCAGCAGGATCCACATCGGCATCGCGGTCTTCTGCGCCACGCTGCCGCCGGCACTGATCACCCCGACCACGGCCGCCAGCGGCCCCACCGCGTTGGCCACGTCATTGGAGCCGTGGGCGAACGCCATGGCGCAGGCGGTGAACAGCATCAGGATGCCGAACACCTTCTCCACACTGCTGAAATGGTATTCGCGGTCCGCCTGCGGGTCGGGCTCGACATGTTTCAGCATCATCTTGCCGATCACCAGGGTCGCGATCCCGATCAGGATCGAGACCAGCGCGCTCTGGCCCCAGTTCAGGTGCAGGCCGAGGTGCTTGAGACCCTTGGTCAGGGTCACCATGGCGACGATGAAGCCGACCAGGAAGATGTAGAGGGGGACGTAACGCTTGGCATTGCGAAACGGATCCTGGGTGTCGAGGATCAGGATCTGTACGCTGCGGAACAGGGCGAAGGCGATGATCCCCGCCGTCACCGGCGACACCACCCAACTGGCGACGATGGTGGTGACCTTGTTCCAGTGCACGGCGTCCACCGAAACCCCGACCGCGGCAAAACCGACGATGGCGCCGACGATGGAGTGGGTGGTCGATACCGGCCAGCCGTAGTGAGTGGCTACTAATAGCCAGATCCCCGCCGCCAGCAGCGAGGCGAGCATGCCGTAGACCAGCAGCTCGGGATTGGCGGTCAGTAGGGCGGGATCGATGATCCCCTTGCGAATCGTTTCGGTGACGGCACCGCCGGCCAACCAGGCGCCGGCAAATTCGAACAGGATGGCGATGACGATCGCCTGTTTCAGGGTGATGGAGCGGGAGCCAACCGATGTACCCATGGCGTTGGCAACGTCGTTGGCACCGACGCCCCAGGCCATGAAAAAGCCAAAGATACAGGCAAGGGCGACGAAGACCGTGCCGTACTGAGCAATAATGTCCATTGAAAACCTCGAAAGCGCGTTAGCGGGCCAGCAGCAACTGGAGTCGGCTACCAACCTGCTGGGCGCGGTTGGCCAGATCCCCGATCCATTCAATCACCTGGTAGAGGAACATCGCATCGATGGGATAGAGGTCGCGTTCCACCGCGAACAGGGCCGCCCGCAGCTTGCGTTCGTGCTCATCGGTCTCGTGTTCGAGACGATCCAGCTCGGTGATCAGGCGTTCCACCAGATCGACCTCGTGACCGCGGAAGCCGGAGGTGACCAGCTCGTCCAGTTCGTGCATGGCGGTTTTGGCCTGGTCCGTCGTCTGCAGGGCGGTATCCAAAAATGCCAGCAGGCCCTGCTGCAGCGTTTCGGGGAACTCCATCTGGCGACCGAGAATCAGTCCGGCGATATCTTTCGCCTTGTTGGCGATCTTGTCCTGCATCCGCACCAGCTCCAGCAGATCGGTGCGGGGGACGGGTAGAAACAGGTTGCCGGGCAGGTTCTGACGAATAGCGCGTTTCATCCGGTCGGCTTCGCCTTCCAGGACCGCAATGCGGTGCTGGCACTCGGCGGCCTGGACCCAGTCCTTGGCGATGACCGCCTTGAAGAACGGGATCAGTTCGGTAGCGCTTTCTTGCGCTTTAGAGATGTGCTCCTGCATCGGCATAAAGGGAGAACGGGCAAACATCTGTAATATGGGATTGGGAACCATCGATGTCTTCCTGATTGCAGGTTTGAGGGGTGGCGCAAGTATACGGAGGGATACGCAATTTTTGTAATAAAAAGCGCGCGGAATTGTCACGAAGCGAGTTTTTACACGTTAAATCGGCAGGCTAGAATGGTAACTCTTACAATGCCCGATTGGGCGAGAGGAGATAGGCGTGGGGTGTGAAATCGAGCTGAAGCTGGCGTTGTTGCCTGCCTATGGGGAACAGTTGCTCGAACAGAAGCTGCTCGAGCGCTGCGGCGCTACGGAGGCGCAGCGGAAACAGCTGGAAAATATCTACTTCGATACCCCTGACCGGGCGCTGGCCGCGCAGAAGGTGGCGCTGCGGATCCGCCGCGACGGCGAGCGCTATATCCAGACCCTGAAAACGGCCGGTAGCGGTGCCGCCGGCCTGTCGGTGCGCAGCGAGTGGGAGTGGCCGCGTCCGCTGGCGGAACTGGACCTGGAGCTGCTGCGCCCGCATCTGCCGGAGGCGCTGCAGCAGGATACGGTGTTGTCGGCACTCGAGCCGCTGTTCGCGACCAACTTCACGCGAGAAGTGCGCTGGCTGCGCGGTGGGGAGGCGGACGCCGGCTGGGAGATCGAGGTGGCACTGGATCGGGGCGAAGTGATCGCCGCGGGCCTGCGCGAACCGATCTGCGAGCTGGAGTTCGAACTGAAGCGGGGCGCGCCCGAGACCCTGTTCGACGTCGCGCTGGAGCTGGCCCGGCAGTTGCCGCTGTTGCCGCTGGAGTTGAGCAAGGCGCAGCGCGGTTACCGCCTGCTGCAGCAGGCGCAGGGCAAGGTATTCGACGCGCCGGTGCTGGTGCCGCACTACGGGGCCGATGCCGAGCAGGCACTGGTGGAACTGCTGGCCGATAGCGTACGGGTCTGGCCGGCGCAGTTGCGCGATGCGCTTCAGGCTCAGGCACCGGAGCGTCTGGAGGCGATGAAGCGGACCCTGGATCTGCTGCTGGCGGTGCTGCAGGGGCTGCCGGAGATCGCCGAACACTGCGCGGTGTTGATCTCCCAGTACCAGCGCTTGCGGGAGATGGCGGCGGCGGCCCACGACTGGCGCCTGCTCGAGGGGATGCCGGCGGACTGGCGCGAAGCGCAGCGTCAGGCGGGCTGTGCCCGGCTGCAGCAACTGGCCCACAAGACACTGCCGGGGCAGCTGGCGCTGGCGACCGGACAGCTGTTGTGGCAGATCCGCGACGACGAGGAGGCGCAGTGATGAGTGCCCGCATCCTGGTCCTGCACACCGGCGGCACCATCGGCATGCAGCCCTCCAGTGCGGGGTTGGCGCCGTCACCGGGGTTCGAAGCACTGATCCGCGAGCGCCTGGCGGCGGCCCTGCCGCAGTTGCCGGCATTCGACCTGATCGAACTCGACCCGCTGATCGACAGCGCCGATCTGTGCCCGACCCACTGGACCCGGATCGCGCAGTTGCTGCGCGCGCATTACGACGCCTACAGCGGTTTCGTGCTGACCCACGGTACCGATACCCTGGGTTACACCGCGGCGGCACTGTCGTTCATGTTGCGTGGGCTGGACAAGCCGGTGGTCGTCACCGGTTCGCAGATTCCGCTGTTCGCCGCCCGCAACGATGCCGAGGAGAACCTGATCGGTGCGTTGCAGTTGGCGGCTATGCCTGAGCTGCGTGAAGTGTGCGTCTGTTTCCGCGGCCGGGTGTTACGAGGCAACCGCAGCGTCAAGGTCGACGCCACGGCGCTGGCCGCATTCGATTCGCCCAATGCGCCCTGGCTGGGCAGCATCGGCATCGATATCGAGCTGGATCGTGCGGCGTTATTACCGGGCGTAACGCCGGCGTTCAGTGTGCCGACCTTCGACCCCGCCGCCGTGGCGGTATTGCGGCTGTTCCCCGGGATCCAGGCCGGGTTGGTGAAGGCGGTGCTGGGACAGCCCGGGCTGCGCGGCGTGCTGCTGCAGAGCTATGGCGTCGGCAATCCGCCGGCCGCCAACCACGCGCTGATGGAGGCGCTGGAGGCGGCACTGGCACGCGGTACGGTGATCGTCAATCTGACCCAGTGCAGTCGCGGCGGCGTGGCGGGCGGCACCTATGCCACCGGGGCCGCGTTGCAGCGCATCGGGGTGATCCCCGGCGCCGATCTGACGCTGGAGGCGGCGTTTGCCAAACTGCATCTGTTGCTGGCGGAGCGACGTACGCCCGCGGAGATCAGGACGCTGATGCCGCAGGCGTGGTGTGGGGAGCTGACGCCGCGCGACTGACGCGCGCGGCGCTGGCCGTCAGTGGTTCAGGATCTGGCTCAGGAACAGCTGGGTGCGTTCATGCTGCGGGTTGTTGAAGAACTCGTGCGGCTCGTTTTCCTCGATGATCTGGCCGTCGGCCATGAATATGACCCGGTCGGCCACGGTTTTGGCGAAGCCCATCTCGTGGGTTACGCACAGCATCGTCATCCCCTCCTGGGCCAGCTCGACCATGACGTCGAGCACCTCCTTGATCATCTCCGGGTCCAGCGCCGAGGTCGGTTCGTCGAACAGCATCACGTCCGGGTTCATGCACAGCGAGCGGGCGATCGCCACACGCTGCTGCTGACCGCCTGACAGCTGTCCGGGGAACTTCTTCGCCTGGTCCGGGATCTTGACCCGCTCCAGGTATCTCATCGCCGTGGCTTCGGCCTCCCTGCGCGGGATCTTCTTGACCCAGATCGGCGCCAGCACGCAGTTCTCCAGCACGGTCAGGTGCGGGAACAGGTTGAAATGCTGGAACACCATGCCGGTATCCTTGCGGATCGCCTCGATCTTTTTCACATCGTGGGTCAGCGGTACGCCGTTGACGATGATCTCCCCCTTCTGATGCTCCTCGAGGCGATTGATGCAGCGGATCATCGTCGATTTGCCGGAACCCGACGGGCCGCAGATGACGATGCGTTCGCCGCGTTTGACCTGCAGGTTGATGTTCTTCAGCACATGGAACTCGCCATACCACTTGTTGACGCCGCGCATCTCGACCATCAATCCGGTGTCCGGGCGGGTGGCTGTATCGGTCATTGTCATATTCTCCTCAGTCGATTCCCCGTCAGGCCCGGTTGCCGTGGCCGGTATGCAAACGTTTTTCCAGGTACAGGCTGTAGCGCGACATGCTGAAGCAGAAGATCCAGTAGGTCAGTGCCACGAACACGTACCCCTCGGTGGCGTAGCCGATCCACTTCGGATCGTTGGTCGCCGCCTGCACGATGGAGAGCAGGTCGAACAGGCCGATGATCAGCACCAGGCTGGTATCCTTGAACAGGTCGATAATGGTGTTCACCAGCGCCGGGATCATCAGTTTCAGCGCCTGCGGCAGGATGATCAGGATCATCTTCTGCCAGTAGCCGAGCCCCAGCGCATCGGCCGCCTCGTACTGCCCCTTCGGGATCGCCTGCAGGCCGCCGCGAACCACCTCCGCCATATAGGCGGCCTGGAACAGGGCGATACCGATCAGCGCGCGCAGCAGTTTGTCGAAGTTGACCCCCTCGGGCAGGAACAGCGGCAGCATCACCGACGCCATGAACAGCACGGTGATCAGCGGCACCCCGCGCCAGACCTCGATATAGATGACCGACAGGGTGCGCACGATCGGCATGTCGGAGCGCCGGCCCAGGGCCAGCAGTATCCCCAGCGGCAGCGAGGCGACGATGCCGACCACCGCCAGTACCAGGGTCAGGCTCAGGCCGCCCCATTTATGGGTTTCCACCGGCTCCAGGCCGAGTCCGCCGCGCAGCAGCAGGAAGGCGATGAACGGATAGACCAGCAGCGTGAACCCCGCCACCCAGGTCTTGGCCGGCAGTTTGGGGATCGCCAGCCACAGGATCAGGCCCAGCAGCAGCACGAAGCTTAGGTTCAGCCGCCAGGTCTGATCTCCCGGATAGAAACCGTACAGGAACTGGCCCAGGCGCTGTTCGATGAACACCCAGCAGGCGCCGCCGGCGGTGCACGCCTCGCGCGAATCGCCCACCCAGTTGGCATCGATGAAGGCCCACTGGATCAGCGGGCCGAGCAGGACCACGGCCAGGTAGGCGAGCAGCAGCGTGGACAGCGTGCTCAGCGGGCCATGGAACAGGTGCTTGCGCGCCCAGCCGATGACACCGATGGTGTTGGCGGGCGGCGGCAGTGTCGGTTGATTCTCGTATTTCATGCAGCCCCCTAGCGCTCGACCAGCGCCATGCGTTTGTTGTACCAGCCCATGCCCAGCGAAGTCAGGATGCTCAGCGTCAGGTACACCGCCATCGTCATCGAGATCACCTCCAGCGCCTGGCCGGTCTGGTTCAACGTGGTACCGGCGAACACCGACACCAGGTCGGGGTAACCGATCGCCGTGGCCAGCGAGGAGTTCTTGGTCAGGTTCAGGTATTGGCTGGTCAGCGGCGGGATGATGACCCGCATCGCCTGCGGGATGATCACCAGGCGCAACGTCCGCATGCGTGGCAGGCCCAGGGCCATCGAAGCCTCGAGCTGGCCATGGGGGACGGCGAGGATGCCGCCGCGCACGGTTTCGGCGATGAACGCCGCGGTGTAGATGGTCAGCGCCAGCCACAACGCCACCAGCTCAGGAATGATGGTCAGGCCTCCACGGAAGTTGAAACCACGCAGTTCCGGATGATCGAGGTGCATCGGGCTGCCGACGCTGAAGAAGGTCAGCAGCGGCAGGCCGACGATCAGCCCCAGTACCACCCAACTGGAGGGGAAGATCTGGCCCGTTGCATCTTGGCGCCGGTGCGCCCAGCGTTTGACCAGCCAGCTGGCGACGCATGCGACCAGCAGTGCGATCCAGACCCAGCCGAAACCGGCTTCGGGTACCGGTTGCGGCAGGTAGAGGCCGCGGATGTTCAGATAGTTGCCGAAGAATTCGATACTCTGGCGCGGCGCGGGAAGTGCACGCAGCACGGCGAAGTACCAGAAAAAGATCTGCAGCAGCAGCGGAATGTTGCGGAAGATCTCGACGTAGAGCGCCGAGAGCTTGGCGACCAGCCAGTTCTCCGACAGGCGGGCAACGCCGATAAGAAAGCCGAGCAGGGTGGCGGCGATGATGCCGAGTACGGAAACCAGTACGGTGTTGAGCAGGCCGACGAAAAAGGTGCGGCCGTAGCTGGAGGCTTCGGAATACTCGATCAACGACAGCGGGATGCCGAAGCCGGCTTCCTGGGTCAGGAAGCGGAAACCGGTGGTGATGCCGCGCTGCTCCAGGTTGGTGACCACGTTTTTGCCGAGGTACCAGGCCATGCCTACCAGGGCGGCGACCAACAGGATCTGGAACAGCAGCGCGCGTTTGCCGGGATCGTTCCAGAACTTGACTTGGGATGAGCTAGCGCCGGTGGCGTGTAGCGGATCTTTCTGCGGGTCCGATGGCATCAGATGGTTCTCCATGCCTCAGGCAGCTGATGGGTAAAGCGCAGGCCCGTGACGGGCCTGCATCGTGTGGCGTCTTTCCGTCGCTTAGCGGATCGGCGGTGCGTACATGATGCCGCCGTTGTTCCACAGGTTGTTCAGGCCGCGGGTGATCTTCTGCGGGGAGTCCTTGCCGACGTTGCGATCGTAAGCCTCGCCGTAGTTACCCACCTGCTTGACGATCTGGTAACCCCAGTCATCACTGATATTCATCCCTTTGGCCAGGCCGGATTCGCCGCCCAGCAGACGCTTGATGTTGGGGTTGTCGCTGCCC
This sequence comes from Marinobacterium sp., assembly GCA_003250495.1. Taxonomy (GTDB): domain Bacteria; phylum Pseudomonadota; class Gammaproteobacteria; order Pseudomonadales; family Balneatricaceae; genus Marinobacterium_D. The sequence goes on along the minus strand of QKGH01000438.1, from coordinate 5,689 downwards.
TTCATCTCGTCGACGTTGGCGGAGGTTACGCCCAGCTCTTCGGCGTTGATCATCGCGTTCAGCGACCATTTGACGATGTTGAACCACTGATCGTCACCCTGGCGTACCACCGGGCCCAGCGGCTCCTTGGAGATCACCTCCGGCAGTGCCACGACCGACTCGGGATCCTGCATCCGGGTACGCAGGCCGAACGCCTGGGACAGGTCGGTGGTGAAAGCGTCACAGCGGCCGGTATCGAAGCTGGAGGCGGCCTGTTCGTTGGTGTCGAACACCACCGGGGTGTGCTGCAGGCCGTGGGTGCGGAAATAGTCGGCCATGTTCAGTTCAGTAGTGGTACCGGACTGTACGCAGATAGTCGCACCGTCCAGGTCCTTGACGCTCTTCAGCCCGAGATCCTTTTTCACCAGGAAGCCCTGGCCGTCGTAGTAGTTGACGCCGGTGAAGTTGATACCGAGCTGGGTATCGCGGCTCAGGGTCCAGGTGGTGACGCGGGAGAGCATATCGATCTCACCGGACGCCAGGGCGGTAAAGCGCTCCTTGGCGGTCAGCGGGGTGTATTTGACCTTGCTGGCATCGCCCAGGGTGGCCGCCGCGACGGCACGGCAGACATCGACGTCCAGCCCGGCCCAGTTACCTTTGTCATCGGGTACGGAGAAACCCGGGACGCCTGAGGTAACACCGCATTGCACATAGCCACGGGATTTGACGGCGTCCAGAGTACCGGCGGCGTATGTCTGGGTGGCCAGTGCGGCCATCGACAGGGATACAGTCGCCAGGAGGGTCTTCTTCAGCATCACGTACGTCCTCTATGGTGAGATTTAATCCGTTTTCGGGCGCTCAGGCCCTTTTTCTGCTTAACCTGACCTATTGGTTAGCAAAACTTGTTCCAGCTGGGCGACACCCGCGGCACTGTTTCTGGTGCGCCATGATGTGCGCCTGCTCCTGCTTCGGCGGGAGTTGCTTACTATCTACTTTTAGTCAGCGGACTATGAATTTTCCAGGGATTCGGGCCTGAGGAGTTGAATTTCTTGCATCGAACCCCGGCGTTGGATCGCGACTTGCACTATGCCTGGGCGGAGTTTGGGCTGTTTTGGTGCGGTTGTTGCGCAATTGCTGGGGAGGTTTAAAGTAAGCCGGATAACCAGGCGTTCAGGAGTTGATAGGCTATGGAAAATGTTCTGCCCGCAGGGCTCCCGAAAGCGTTGCATCCCTGTTTCACGCAGAACTATGCGAGGCTCGAGGCTGCACTGAGTCAGTGCGCGGCCGGAGCCGAAGCGGGGATGGGGCAAGTCCAGGCCGATCTGCCCAAGGTATTGATCGGTAGCGATTATCTGTGCGAACAGCTGCAGCGCCAGCCGGCGCTGTTGGCTGACCTGCTGGACAGCGGCGACCTGTATCGCCGCTACGGGGAGGGGCAGCTGCGGCGGCAGGCCGAGGCGTTCCTCGGCGGGTGCGACTCGGAGGCGGAACTGGCGCGGCGACTGCGCCTGCTGCGCCGGCGCGAGATGGTGCGGGTGATCTGGCGCGACCTGAACCGCCACGCCGATCTGGCGGAAACCACGCGCACCCTGTCGGAGCTGGCCGATGCGACGATCGACCTGGCGCTTGACTGGCTGCACGCGGACGCGGTACGGCGCTGGGGCCGGCCGTTGGGGCCCAACGCCGCCGGTGAGCGGGTGGAACAGCGCCTGGTGGTACTCGGTATGGGCAAGCTGGGCGCCTTCGAACTGAACCTCTCCTCCGATATCGACCTGATCTTCGCCTTCCCGGAGAACGGCGAAACCGACGGTGAGCGCCAGCTCTCCAACCAGGAGTTCTTCACCCGGGTCGGCAAGAAGCTGATCCAGGTGCTGGACAACACCACCGCCGACGGCTTCGTGTTCCGCGTCGATATGCGGCTGCGCCCGTTCGGTTCGGTGGGGCCGCTGGCGTGCAGTTTCGAGGCGATGGAGACCTACTACCAGGACCAGGGGCGCGAGTGGGAACGCTATGCGATGGTCAAGGCGCGGGTCGTGGCCGGCGACCAGGTGGCGGGCGCCGAGCTGATGCAGCTGCTGCGGCCGTTCGTTTACCGCAAGTACATCGACTTCAGCGCTTTCGAATCGCTGCGCGAGATGAAGGCGCTGATCAACCGCGAGGTGAAACTGAAGAACCGGCAGCAGAACGTCAAGCTCGGCGCCGGCGGCATCCGCGAGGTGGAGTTCATCGCCCAGGCGTTCCAGCTGATCCGCGGCGGGCGCGATCCGCGCCTGCAGCAGCGGGAGCTGAACCGGATCCTGCCGTTGCTGCCGGAATGTATCGGCATGCCGCAGCAGGTGGTCGATGAGCTGCTCGAGGCCTACGCCTTCCTGCGCAATACCGAGCATGCGCTGCAGGCACTGGCCGACCGCCAGACCCAGGAGCTGCCGCACGATGCGCTGGCGCAGGCCCGCCTCGCCTATGTCATGGAGTGCGCCGACTGGGCCGCGTTCATGGAACGTCTGGATCGCTACCGCGCCGATGTCTCACGTCACTTCGCCGACGTGATCGCGCCGGTGGAGGAGAGCGCTGGACGCACGGAGGAGGCGGAGAATGCCGCCCAGTGGCACCTGTTGTGGGAGTGCGAGCTGGAAGCGGAGGCGGTATGCGCCTACCTGGGCAGTCTCGGCTTCAGCGACCCGGAACGGGCGTTGAAACAGCTGCGCGACCTGCAGCAGCTGCGCACCGTACGGATGCTGCAGCAGATCGGCCAGGAGCGGCTGCAGGCGGTATTGCCGCGCCTGCTGCAGGCGGCCGGTGCCTGCGCCAACCCGGAGCAGACGTTGGAGCGGGTGCTGCTGCTGGTGCAGGCGGTGCTGCGCCGTTCCGCCTACCTGGTGCTGCTGACCGAGAACCCGGCGGCACTGCAGCAGCTGGTGCGGCTGTGCTCCTGCAGCGACTGGTTCGCGCAGCAGATCTCCAGACAGCCGGGGCTGCTCGATGAGCTGATCGATCCGCGCACGCTGTTCGCGCCGCCGGACAAGAAGCGGCTGCAGGACGAGTTGCGCCAGCAGCTGCTGCGGATACCGGAAGAGGATACCGAGCAGCTGATGGAGGCGCTGCGCTACTACAAGAGCGCCCACCTGCTGCGTGTGGCCGCCTCCGATATCACCGGGGCGTTGCCGCTGATGAAGGTCAGCGATTACCTGACCTGGTTGGCCGAGGTGGTGCTGGACGCGGTGCTGGAGATCGCCTGGCGCGACATGGTCGGCAAGTATGGGGTGCCGCAGCGTTCCGCCGGCGTGCCCTGCGACCCGGACTTCATCATCGTCGGGTACGGCAAGCTCGGCGGCATCGAACTCTCCTACGGCTCCGACCTGGACCTGGTGTTCATCCACGATGCCGATGCCAACCTGGGCACCCGGGGCGGTGCGCGTGAACTGGCCAACCCGGTGTTTTTCACCCGCCTGGGGCAGCGCATCATCCATATCCTCGGCACGCTGACCCCGTCCGGTCTGCTGTACGAGGTCGATATGCGGCTGCGCCCGTCCGGCAACTCCGGGCTGCTGGTCACCTCGCTGGCGGCGTTCGAACTGTACCAGCAGAAGGAGGCGTGGACCTGGGAGCATCAGGCGCTGGTCCGCGCCAGGGTGGTCAGCGGCGATCCGCAGCTGGCGGAGCGCTTCGCCGCCGTGAGGGGCGCGATACTGGGGCGCGAACGCGACCTGGCGGCGCTGCAGACCGAGGTGCGAGAAATGCGCGAGAAGATGCGTCAGCAGCTCGGTACGTCACCATCGCAGGGGGATCGTATCTTCCATCTGAAACAGGACCGCGGCGGCATCGTCGATATCGAGTTCATGGTGCAGTTCCTGGTGCTCGGTTATGCGGCACGCTATCCGGCGCTGCTGAAATGGACCGATAACATCCGCATTCTCGACGAGGCCGAGGCGGCGGGGTTATTGAGCGGCGACGACGCCGAGCGGCTGCGCGAGATCTACAAGACCTACCGTGCCTTCGGTCATCGCCAGACCCTGCAGAACCAGTCGACGCTGGTGACCGATGGGCAGATGCAGAGCTACCGCGAGCAGATCAGCGCGCTGTGGCAACGGCTGATGGAGCGCCCGGTCGGGACCGTTTGATGCCGGGTGCTGCCTGACGCCGGCCGTACGCGATGCGGTCGGTGGTACGCTTGGTGAGGTGATCGGCGGTGTGGTCGGCGGTGTGATCGTGTGATCGAGAGTGGCGTTGGGTCGCGTTGGGTAGAGTTGGAGAGAGCCGCCGCGAGGGGGGCAGCGACGCGCGGCGCCCCATGCCGCTCGGGCATCGCGGCTGCAGCCTGGAGGGCGTCCGGAGGGCGCGGCCAGCGCAAAACGCAACCGCCGGGCACAGGGCCCGGCGGTCGGTAGAAGCAATTACGGCGTCGATCAGACGCTGGTCAGCCAGCCGTATTTGTCTTCGCTACGGCCCCACTGTACGTCGTTCAGCGCGCGGCGCAGTTTCAGCGTGGTTTCGCCGATACCGCCATTGCCCACCTTGTACTCCTGGCCGTTGTGGATCAGCGTACCGACCGAGGTCAGTACCGCTGCGGTACCGGACAGGGCCGCTTCGCAACCCGGTTTGGCCGCACGCTCGAGCAGCTCGTCCACGGTCAGCGTCCGTTCGGACACTTTCATGCCCAGGTCGCGGGCCAGGGTCAGGATCGAGTCGCGGGTCACCCCGTGCAGGAAGCTGGTGTCCAGCGCCTTGGTGATGATCTCGTCGCCGTCGATCAGCAGGAAGTTGGCGGCACCGGTCTCCTGGACATCGCCGCCCGGGCAGAACAGCACTTGGTCGGCCTTGTATTCGGCGCGGGCTTTCATCGTCGGCAGCAGGGCGCCGGCGTAGTTGCCGCCACTCTTGACCATCCCCATGTGCGGCGGGCAGCGCATGTTCTTGTCATCGACCAGCAGGCGCAGGGCGTGGTCGCCGCCGGCGAAGTAGTCGCCTACCGGTGACAGCAGCACGTAGAAGCAGGAGCTGATGGAGGGCACGGCGGCCTTGCCGACGGCCGGCTCGGTGCCGACATGGGTCGGGCGGATATACATGGAGCCCGGCGCTTCCGGTACCTGGTCGGCAAAGCGGGCGACGATCGAGGTGATCATCTGTGCGACCTGTGCCTTATCGATTTTGGGCAGTGCCAGCAGTTCGGAACTCTGCGCAATACGGTTGATGTTGCGATCCATGCGGAAGATCTTCACCGACCCGTCGCCCTGGCGGAAGGCTTTGAGACCTTCGAAGCAGGTGCTGGAGTAGTGCAGAACATGGGCGCCGGGATGCAGCTGCAGGCTGTTGCCGGGGACCACTTCTGCCTCGCTCCAGCGTTCATCATCAAACCAGGAGATTGCCATTTCTGGCATGAAAACGGAGCCGAAAGCAGCCATAACAGACCTTCCTAAAAACAGATATGAGAGATGAGGGACCTCTTGGCAGTGGAACCGACGGCGGTGCTTGCGGTGGAGACACCGCGCTTGAGGTTGCGCAATGCAAGGGGTTAAATTGTAAGCATCCACGCGGGAAATGGAATTGTTCTATAGTTTTTTATTGTGAAAAACAGAGATGCTATCCCCGCGCACCCGTTTACAAGCCCATAGCGTAAGCCCTGTAAGTAGCCCGTAGGTAGAAGTTGAGTGCGTCGGATTCTGATCGTCAGCGATGGTAAACCGGGCCATCTGAACCAGTCGCTGGGGCTGGC
>QKGH01000415.1 GCA_003250495.1 Marinobacterium sp. | reverse complement strand
AGCCGCGAGGCGCTGGTCGACGACGCGCTGCACAGCCATTTCGACCCGGAGTTCCTGAACCGCATCGACCGTATCGAGCTGTTCGAACCGCTCTCCAGCGAGCATATGCACACCATCATCGCGCTGGAGCTGGAGCGCACCAACCGCACGCTGAAACGCAAGGGGGTGGAGATCCAGCTCGATGGCAGCGCCGTGGAGCTGCTGTGCCGGCAGGGCTTCGACACCGAATTCGGTGCCCGTGCCGTGCGCCGCTGCTTCCGCGAGCGGGTGATGCTGCCGCTGGCCGAGGCGCTGCTGACTACGCCCGTCCCGGCCGGGGCCGGCAAGGCCTCGCCGACGCAACCGCCACACAGCCTGTTCCGCGGCCAGGCCGACGGCGAAGGGATCCGTTTTAGCCGGGTGCAGCCCGGCCAGAGCACAACCCAATAACGATCTACCAATAGCGATTAACCCGATAGCGATCTACCGAATAGCGATTGAACCCAGTATCCATTCACCCAGATAACCCAGTCCCTCGGGCTGGACAGGAGATGACACGATGAATCATCAAGATCGATCTGAGCAAATCCGCCTACGAGCACGACAACGTGCACAACCGCTGGCACCCGGATATTCCGATGGTAGCGACGGTCAAGCCCGGCGACGACTTCATCGTCGAGTGCTTCGACTGGACCGGCGGTCAGATCAAGAACGATGACAGCGCCGAAGATATCCGCGACGTGGACCTGACCCAGGTGCACTTCCTGTCCGGCCCGATCGCCGTCGAAGGCGCCGCACCTGGCGACCTGCTGGAGGTGGATATCCTCGATATCGGCGCCTTCGCCGAGCAGCAGTGGGGCTTCAACGGTTTCTTCGCCAAGAAGAACGGCGGCGGTTTCCTGACCGACGAGTTCCCGCTGGCGCAGAAATCGATCTGGGATTTCAACGGCATGTTCACCAAGTCACGCCACATCCCGGACGTCGAGTTCGCCGGTATCCTGCATCCGGGCCTGATCGGCTGCCTGCCGTCCCGCGACATGCTGGACAAGTGGAACAGCCGCGAGAAAGAGCTGTTCGACACCAACCCGGAACGTGAACCGGCCCTGGCCTGCCTGCCGTTCGCCAACACCGCGCACATGGGCCGCATGCAGGGCGACGAGCGCGATGCCGCCGCTGCCGAAGGCGCCCGTACCGTACCGCCGCGCGAACATGGCGGTAACTGCGATATCAAGGACCTGACCCGCGGCGCCAAGATCTACTTCCCGGTTTACGTCGACGGCGCCGGCCTCTCCGTGGGCGACCTGCACTTCAGCCAGGGCGACGGCGAGATCACCTTCTGCGGCGCCATCGAGATGGCGGGCTGGATCCACCTGCGCGTCAACCTGATCAAGGACGGCATGGCCAAGTACGCCATCAAGAACCCGATCTTCAAGCCCAGCCCGATGGTACCGAAGTACGACGACTACCTGATCTTCGAAGGTATCTCCGTCGACGACGAAGGCAAACAGCACTACCTGGATACCAGCCTGGCCTACAAGCAGGCCTGTATGAACGCCATCAACTACCTGAGCAAGTTCGGCTACTCGCCGGCACAGGGCTACGCCATCCTTGGCTGTGCGCCGGTACAGGGCCACATCAGCGGCGTGGTGGATATCCCCAACTCCTGCGCCACCCTGTGGCTGCCGACCGATATCTTCAAGTTCGACGTCAAGCCGAGCAGCGAAGGCCCGACCAAGCACCTCGACGGCAGCATCGACAT
>QKGH01000303.1 GCA_003250495.1 Marinobacterium sp. | reverse complement strand
GATGTGGCGGTGCTGCGCATCAAAAGCGAGCAGCCGCTGCCGGTGGCCGTTCTTGGCGATTCCGACCGGATCAAAGTCGGTCAGTGGGCACTGGCGATCGGCAATCCCTTCGGGCTCGACAGCACCCTGACGGTTGGTGTGGTTTCCGCTACCGGGAGGGCCAACGTCGGCATCGAGGACTACGAGGATTTCATCCAGACCGACGCCTCGATCAATCCCGGCAATTCCGGGGGGCCGTTGCTCAACATTTACGGCGAGGTGGTGGGGATCAATACGGCGATTGTCGCCGCCGGTCAGGGGATCGGCTTTGCCATCCCGATCAATCTGGCCCGGCAGATCGCCGAGCAGTTGCTGACCAGTGGTGAAGTGACCCGGGGCTGGCTAGGGGTCACCATGCAGCCCCTCGATCCGGCTCTGGCCGAGGCCTTTGGTCTCGACAAGGTCAGCGGGGCCCTGGTGACCCGGGTGCTCCCCGACACCCCGGCCGAGCACGCCGGTATTCAGCGCGGCGATGTACTGCTGAGCTTTGCCGGCAAGACCGTGCGCGGAGTGCGCGAACTACAGTTGTTGGTGGCTAGCGCGCCGGTTGGCAAGGGGGTGCCGGTCGAAGTTCTGCGCGACGGTGCGCGCCTAACCCTGAACGTGGTGATCAGCAAGCGCGACGAGCGCCGTCCGCCACCCGCAAACGCTCCCGAGCAGGGCAACTGGCTGGGGATGACGGTAGATGATGGGGGCGAGGGGCTGATTGTTGCTGAGGTCGCCCCGGGGAGCGTGGCCGAGCGCGGCGGGGTCAGGGCGGGCGATCAATTGTTGGCGATCGATCGTCGTGAGGTGCGCTCACTGGCGGAATTCGAGCGAATCAGCCGCAGCCTGCGCCCCGGCCGGACTGTGGTGCTGCTGGTGCGGCGCGGTGAAACCGCCCTGTACTTGGCGTTGCCGGTGACCAGGGAATAACGTTTTGATACCTTACTTGCCGGGAGGTTCGCGACCCGGTGCTTGCGGGAGGAGCTATGGCCAAACTGGTCGATAATCCCAACCTGGCGTTCCGCCTGGCCCGGGCCATCGTGTCAGACATCGCGCTCTACAATCAGGAAAAGGTGCGCGACGGGATCAAAAATGACAGCTTGTTCGAACTGCTCAAGGACGAACTGACCGAGGGGCGCGAGCACTTCTATGGACGGGTCTCCCCCGACTTGACGGAGCGCGACCATCTGTTTGACCGGGCGATCGTCGATGTCATGATCAAGCAGGCCGGCAAGATCGAAAGCCCCATCTGGTAGGCATGGCCGGTGTGCGCCAGCTGCAGGCGACGTCGGCGCACGCCGGCGAGCGCCTCGACCGGTTTCTCGCCGAACAGCTGCCGGAACTGACCCGCTCCCAGCTGAAACGCCTGATCGACGACAGCCTGATCAGCATCGGTGACGCGCCGGTCAAGGCCGGGCTGAAGCTGCGCGGCGGCGAAGCCATCACGGTGATTCTCCCCGCGCCGCAACCGGTCGCCGCGGCCGCCGAGGCGATCCCCCTTACCATTCTGTACGAAGATTCGCACCTGATCGTGGTCGACAAGCCGGCCCACATGGTGGTGCACCCGGCTCCCGGCCACTATGGTGGCACTCTGGTCAATGCCCTGCTGCACCATTGCACCGACCTGTCCGGGGTCGGTGGGGCGCTACGCCCGGGGATCGTGCATCGGCTCGACAAAGACACTTCCGGGGTGATGGTCGCCACCAAACATGACCATGCCCACCAGCAGCTGGCCCGGCAGTTCAAGGCCCACACTATCCGGCGTTGCTACCGGGCGCTGGTCCACGGTCTGGTGCAGAACGAGCAGGGGACGATCGACCGGCCGATCGGACGCCACCCGGCGCAGCGCCTGAAGATGAGCAGCAGCGCCCGGCGCGGTCGGCGGGCGGTAACCCACTGGCAGGTACTGCGCCGCTACGACCGCGACCGCCTGACCCTGCTCGATCTAACCCTGGAAACCGGGCGTACCCACCAGATTCGTGTGCATCTCGCGGAGATGAACTTGCCGGTGGTGGGCGATGCCCTGTACGGCAATCCCAAGCTGGCGCGGGGGGTTGCTGACCCGCAGCTGCGCAAGCTGTTGGAGCAGCTCGACCGCCAGTTCCTGCATGCCTGGCAGCTTGGGTTCCATCACCCGGAGAACGGCGAGGAGTTGTGCTTTCGGGCGGCCCTGCCGCCGGAGCTGGAGCAGATCGTCGCCTACCTGGAGAAGAAATACGCCACCCTGGATGCGGAAGGCCCCGGCTTGCCGGACGTCTGGCCGCGGTGAAAGTTATGAAGAACGTTCGTCAAGGGAAAATCCACTATCTGCAGCCCGATTGGGCCGAATCCGGGGTCATGGCCGGGTTTACCACCCGTAACGGTGGGACCAGCCGGGCGCCGTTCAACTCGCTCAACCTCGGTTTTCATACCGGCGACCAGCAGGCCGCAGTCGAGGCCAACCGCGCCGCGGTGGCCCGGGCCTTCGATCTGCCACCGCATCTGCTGTTGACCGTGCAGCAGGTCCATGGCAGCGAGATTCTGGTCATCGATCAGCCCAACCCCGATCTCAGCCATTTTCAACGGGTGGAGTGCGACGCGGTGATCACCAACCAGCCGGGAATGATGATCGGCATTCTGGTGGCCGACTGCTATCCGGTGCTGCTCTACGATGCCGACGGCGGAGTCGCGGCGGTGGTGCATCTTGGCTGGCGCGGCGCGGCCGCGGGGCTGTTGGGGCGTACCGTCAAGGCCATGAGCGAGTTGTTCGGCAGTCACCCGGAGCGGCTGAGTGCCGCCATCGGGCCAGGGATCGGTGGACACGGCTACGAGGTCGATCGACCGGTACGTGAGGCCTTTCGCGCCGGTGCCGGCGGCTGGGAGCAGATTGCCAGGGAGACGCGGCTCGGCTACTGGTTGCTTGATCTGCGGCGCAGCTGCGAGGTGCAGTTGCTGGCGGCCGGGGTGCAGGCGCAGAAGATCGATGCGGTGCAGGAGTGTACCTGCTGCCATCGCGAAACCTTCTACTCGTACCGGCGCGACCAGGGGCGCACCGGCCGACAGATGGGCTTCATGCTGCTGCCGAAGGGGAAGAGATAATCGTCACTACTTTTTTTGGGGGGGAGAAGTCATGGACGCTAAAAATTTGTTGGTCATCGAGGACGATCCGGCGATTTGCAGCCTGCTGGAGGCGACGCTGGCGGGCAAAGGCTTTCGGGTTATTGCCGTCGACAGCGGCGAGGAGGGGCTGCGGATCATCGAGGAGAACCGTCCGGAACTGGTGATCCTCGATCTCAATCTGCCGGGGATGAACGGCCTCGATCTGTGCCGGGCGATCCGCCACGATCCGTACATGGCCGCGCTGCCGGTGCTGATGCTGACCGGACGCAGCGAAGAGGACGACATGGTGGCCGGCTTCGCGGTCGGCGCCGACGACTATATCACCAAGCCGTTCTCACCCAAGGTGCTGCTGGCGAGGGTTCAGGCCCTGCTGCGCCGACATCCGTCCCCCCCCAAAAAGGCAGCGTTGCCGGCGGCGGCGAAACCCGCTCTGCTGGAGATCAGAACCCTCGGGCGCTGCGAACTGGTGTACGGCGACAAGACCTTGGTCTGGTCCGAGCAGTTCACCCCGACCCAGCGCCTGTTGCTGACTACCCTACTGGCCGCGCCGGATGCGCGCCTTCCCTTAGGGGAGGTCCAGTCCAGCCTGTGGCCGGACCTGCCCGCCAGCCGGTCGCGGGCCACCTTTGACTCGCTGATGACGCGCCTACGGCGCCTGCTCGAGGAGGAATTGGCACCGATCGACGTGCGCCAGCATCTGCTGCTGCGTCGCGGCATCCTCTCCCTCGAGAACGTGCAGATCGATGCCCGAGAGTTCCTGCGCCTGACCGAACAGGGGGACCAACTGCTCAGGCGCGGCGAACTGTGGCCGGCTGAACTGGCCTTTGCCGCTGCCTTCCGTCTCTGGCAAGGGAGCTTCGTCTGCGGTGGTTTCGGCAGCGATCCCGCGGTGCAACTGCAGGATCACCTGGAGCAGCAGTATCTCGAAGCCAGCCAGCCCTTCGCCCGGCTGCTGGCCGCCACCGGGCGACTGAACGAAGCGATCAAACAGCTGCGCGCGGCTCAGCGCTACAACCAGATTGATGACGGTGTCACCCGCCTGCTCCACCAGATGCTCCTGGCACAAGGACATCCCGCTCAGGCCCGTCAGTTGGTCGAGCGCCACGCCGAACTACTCGCCCGCCACGGTTTCGGCCAACGCGAAATCAAGGCGATCGTCAACAGCTTTGCGACTGGGGCACCAACCAGCGGCTGGCTGGAGGCGGTGACAGAGGATTCCTGACGTCGGTTACTTGCGCCAGAACGACGGCAGTACTAGGACCAGCACGGTAAACAGTTCGAGACGGCCAAGGAGCATGCATAGGGCCAGGACCAGCTTCCCCGCGGGGTGCACGTGGGCGAAATGGTCGATCGGCCCGATGCTGCCGAGTCCCGGGCCGACATTCCCCAGGGCGGTGATCACCGCCGTTCCCGCTGAGATAAAATCCATTCCCAGTGCTGCCATGATCAGTGCGGCGATGACGAAAATCCCCATGTAGAGGGCGAAAAAGCCGAGAATCGACTGCATCACGTCCTTGTCGACCGCCCGGTCGCCGAGTTTCACCAGTTTGACGGCACGCGGGTGGATGGTGCGGT
>QKGH01000364.1 GCA_003250495.1 Marinobacterium sp. | reverse complement strand
CAGCGGCCACCAGTGGCGTCGGCACAGGGCCTCGGCGCCACCGGCGGCCAGCAGCAGGGTTAGCAGCGAGAGTCCCCAGACCCCGCTAACCGGTGCCCAAAGGCGGAGCGGCGTATCGAGCCAGGCGTAGCCCAGATAGAGCCAGGGAAAACCGGTCAGCAGCCAGCTGCGTAACCACTCGAACAGCCACCAGAGCAGGGCGAAACCGAGCCAGCCCCAGCGGCCCTGGTGGAACCAGCGTGCGCCGATCCAGGCTTGCAGGGCGAACAGCAGTGCCAGGGCGGCACAGAAGGCGAAGGTCAGTGCGGCGGCCAGCGGCGCGGAGGCGGCCCCGTAATCGTGGATGCTGACGTAAACCCAGGATACCCCGGCGCCGAAGAAACCGAGGCCGTACAGCCAGCCGAGTCCAAGTGCCGGGCGCCCGGAGCGGCCCCGCAACAGCAGCCAGAACAGCGCCGGCGAGAGCAGGGCGAACAGCGGCAACTGATAGGGGGCGAACCCCAGTACCGTGCTGGCGCCGGCGAGCAGGCCCAGAGCGCCGGCCAGCCAGCGGGGCAGGCGGTTACTCGGCATGGTGCTCAACGCTTACGGCGGATCACCTGCAGCAGGCGGATACGGCGGTTGTCGGAGCTGAGTACCTTGAAACTGAAGCCTCCGAATTCGACGCTCTCATCCTTGCTCGGCAGATGTCCGAAGTGCTGGGTGACCAGGCCGCCAATGGTGTCGAACTCGTCGTCGGAAAAGCCGACGTCGAAATATTCGTTGAAATCCTCGATTGGGGTCAGGGCCTTGACGATATAGCCGTCGTCATCGAAGGGCTTGATATTGCCCTCGCCTTCGTCGGCGTCATGCTCATCCTCGATCTCGCCGACGATCTGCTCCAGCACGTCCTCGATGGTGACCAGGCCGGCGATGCCGCCATATTCGTCGACCACGATCGCCATGTGGTTACGGGTGCCGCGAAACTCTTTCAGCAGCACGTTCAGGCGTTTGCTTTCGGGGATGAAGGTGGGTTTGCGCATGCAGGCGCTCAGGTCGAACTGGTCGAGGGTGCCGTCGAGCAGGTAGGGCAGCAGGTCCTTCGCCAGCAGGATGCCGACGATCTCGTCCGGGTTCTCGCCGCACACCGGGAAGCGGGAGTGGGCGCTGGAGATGATCAGCGGCATGAACTCGCGCGGGGACTGCTCCAGGTGCACCATCGACATCTGCGAGCGCGGAATCATCACATCCCGCACCTGCATGTCGGACACCTGCATCGCCCCTTCGACGATGCTCAGAGCATCCTGATCCAGCACGCCGCTTTCGCCGGCTTCATAGAGGACCTCCATGATGTCCTCGCGGCTTCGGGGTTCGTCGGAGAAGGCCTGGGCCAGTTTACCCAGCCAACTCTTCGACGTATGTCCCGATCGATCGTCACTCATCTGTTGCATCTCCAGGCGCTACGTAGGGATCGGCGATGCCGAACCGCGCGAGGAGTTGCGTTTCGAGGGCTTCCATCTCCTGCGCGTCGTCGTCATTTATATGATCGAACCCGAGCAGATGCAAGGTGCCGTGGATCACCATGTGGGCCCAGTGATCGTGCAGCCGCTTGTGCTGCTCGTCGGCCTCCGCGGCGACCACGCTGGCACAGATTGCCAGGTCGCCGAGCAGGTCCAGCGGCACGCCGGGCGGTACCTCGAACGGGAAGGAGAGCACGTTGGTCGGCTTGTCCTTGCCGCGGTACTCACGGTTCAGCGCCTGGCTCTCGTCGGCGTCGACGATACGGATACACACCTCGCCGCTGGTGCGACGGCCGCTCAGCGCCGCGCCGACCCAGGACTCGAACTGCGCCTGGTTCGGCAGGTTCTGGTCGTTTACTTCGATCTGAAGATCTACCCGGTAGCTCAACTCTTCGACTCCTGTTTACGCTGTGCCTGTTTCTGTTGTTCGGCCAGCGCTTCGCGTTTTTCGAACGCTTCGTAAGCCTGCACGATATGCTGCACCAGTGGATGGCGGACCACATCCTGGGCGGTGAAATGGGTAAAGCCGATCCCCTTGACGCCGTCCAGCACCTCCATCGCATGCAGCAGGCCGGAGCGGGTGCCTTTGGGCAGGTCGACCTGGGTCACGTCGCCGGTGATGACGGCGGTGGAGCCGAAACCGATACGGGTCAGGAACATCTTCATCTGTTCGCGGGTGGTGTTCTGGCTCTCGTCGAGGATAACGAAGGAGCCGTTCAGCGTACGCCCGCGCATGTAGGCCAGCGGAGCGACCTCGATGACGTTGCGTTCGATCAGTTTGGCCACCTTCTCGAAGCCGATCATCTCGTACAGCGCGTCATACAGCGGGCGCAGGTAGGGATCGACCTTCTGCGCCAGATCGCCGGGCAGGAAGCCGAGCTTCTCGCCGGCCTCAACGGCGGGGCGCACCAGCAGGATGCGGCTGACCTCTTCGCGCTCCAGCGCTTCCACCGCGCAGGCGACCGCCAGGTAGGTCTTGCCGGTGCCGGCCGGGCCGATGCCGAAGTTGATATCGTGCTGGCGGATCGAGCGCACGTAGCCCTGCTGGTTCTTGCCGCGCGGACGGATCAGCATCTTGCGGGTACGGATGCTGACCTCGGAATCCTCTTTCTGCAGCTCGCTCTTGAGCTGCTCGATCCCCGCCTGTTGCAGGTGCAGGTGGACGCTGTCCGGGGTGACGGCGCGGCCATCGAGCGCATCGCTGTAGAGACGTTGCAGGATCTCGGCCACGGCGCGGATCAGGTCCAGGTCGCCGAGCAGCTGGAACGCGCTGCCGCGGTTACGGATCTGGATGCCGAGACGCTGTTCGATCAGCTTCAGGTGCTCGTCGAACTGGCCGCACAGGCTGGCCAGGGCGGCGGGATTTTCGGGTTCCAGGTGCAGCTTCAGCGAGGGTTGCGCCGGTTGGTTGCCGGCCTGGTTGCCCGCTTGGTTATCAGTGTCACTCATCGATTCAGTCCAGCTCCGAGCTGACCAGCTCGCCGAGCAGTGAGTTGGCGTAGGCTTCGACGATGCGGATGTCGGCGAAACGGCCGATCAGGTCCGGATTGTCGCAGCGGAAGTTGACCACGCGGTTGTTTTCGGTGCGCCCGGACAGCTGGCCCGGATCCTTCTTCGAGTAACCGTTGACCAGGATGCGCTGCACGCTGCCGACCATGCGTCGGCTGATCTGGAACGCCTGCGCGGTGATGCGATCCTGCAGGATCTGCAGGCGCTGCTTCTTGGTCTCCTCGGAGACATCGTCCGGCAGATCGGCGGCCGGTGTGCCGGGACGGCGGCTGTAGATGAAGCTGAACGAGGCGTCGAAACCGACCTCTTGGATCAGGTTCATCGTCGCTTCGAAATCGGCGTCGGTCTCGCCCGGGAAGCCGATGATGAAGTCGGAGGAGAAGCTGATCTCCGGGCGCAGCTTCTTGATCCGGCGCAGCTTGGATTTGTATTCGAGCGCGGTGTGACCGCGTTTCATCGCCATCAGGATGCGATCGGAGCCGCTCTGGACCGGCAGATGCAGGTGGCTGACCAGCTCCGGCACCTCGGCGTAGACGTCGATCAGGCTGTCGCTGAACTCCACCGGGTGGCTGGTGGTGAAGCGGATGCGATCGATGCCGTCGATGGCGGCGACGCAGCGGATCAGTTCCGCCAGGTCGGCGTTATCGCCTTCGCTGGTGGCGCCGCGATAGGCGTTGACGTTCTGTCCCAGCAGGTTGACTTCGCGTACCCCTTGCTCCGCCAGCTCGACGCACTCGGCAAGGACGTCATCGAGCGGGCGGCTGACCTCTTCACCGCGGGTATAGGGCACGACGCAGAAGGTGCAGTACTTGCTGCAGCCTTCCATCACCGACACGAACGCTTCGGCGCCGTCCACTTTCGGTGCCGGCAGGTGATCGAATTTCTCGATCTCGGGGAAGCTGACGTCGACGATGCCGACCTGGCCCTGGCCGCGCTGTTCGATCATCTCGGGCAGGCGGTGCAGCGTCTGCGGGCCGAAGATCATATCGACATAGGGCGCGCGATCGAGAATGGCGGCGCCCTCCTGGCTGGCGACGCAGCCGCCGACACCGATCACCAGGCCCGGGTTGTGCTCTTTCAGCTTGCGCCAGCGCCCCAGCTGGTGAAACACCTTCTCCTGGGCCTTCTCGCGGATCGAACAGGTGTTCAGCAGCAGCACGTCGGCCTCTTCGGGATTGTCGGTCAGTTCGAGCGCGTGGCTCTCGCCCAGCAGATCCGCCATGCGGGCAGAGTCGTATTCGTTCATCTGACAACCGTGTGTCTTGATAAACAACTTTTTCGCCATGAATCACCTGTGTACTGGAGAGGGTTTGCACGGGCCGTACCGGATTGGCAGCGGCCGGAAACGCAGAGCCCGGTCTGGGCTCGAGAAAAAGGGATCGCAAATTATAGCGAAGCCCATCCCGGCTGACCAGAAACTGAGCAGTCTTGCAATTCTTGCCGGTGCCCTCATATCAGGGAGCAGAGATAGCTAATGACCTGTTTTTTATAGGGGATGACGGCGCGCGATGGCCAGTGAAGAACCGATCTACCGTGTCACCTTCGTCAATCAGGACAAGGTATACGAACTCTATGTCCGGCATGTGTTCCAGAGCGATCTGTGGGGCTTCATCGAGCTGGAGGGGTTCGTTTTCGGCTCCCAGTCCGAATTGCTGGTGGATCCGGGCGAGGAGAAGCTGAAGCAGCAGTTCGCGGAGGTGAAGCGCTCCTACGTGCCGATGCAGGCGATCATCCGCATCGACGAGGTGCGCCAGGAGGGCGCGGCCAAGATCAGCGATGCGAAAGGAACGGTCACCGCGTTTCCGCTGGTGCCGCCCAAACGCAGCTGAGATGGCAAGGGGCGCCGTCGCCGTGCAGCGGTGTTGGCGCCCACAGGCTCAACCCGGTTTGGCCGAGGTCTGGGCCAGGGCCGGTGCGCCGCACTCGGCACTCGCGGCGGCGCTGGGCGCCAGCTTGATCTGGTCCGCTTCGAAATATTCCACCACGCCGTCCACGTCGATCAGTTCGGCGCCCTCGATACGGAAGCAGCTAAGCTTTTTGTTCTGCCACACCTTTTCCCAGCGCTTGTTGCCGCTGGACGCCCCCGGGGCGAAAGGACCGGCGACCCGCAGCCAGGCGTTGGGACGACCGCTTTTCTTCGATGGCACGACCTTGCCGTCGGCGGTGTAAGCGGTGGTCTTGAACATCACATATTCCAGCGTGCTCTCGGTCGCGTTCACGAAGTCGATATTGGCGGCGACCACCCCCCTCTTTTCCGGCGGTGCCGGGTAGAAGTTTTTGACCAGCAGGGTCGGCTTCGGTTTGGGGGGGATGACGGGGGCAGGGGCCTGAGCGACAGGCTGGGGTTTCTCGGCGCAGGCGCTTAACAGCAGTGCGCTACACAGCATGATCAAGGTGCGTTTCGGATCGAATCGATATCCGAACTGAGTATTCATGTCCCGGGGCTCCGCAGTCCAAAGTGTGAAAAGATCGGTGCGCTTGGGGAGTTCCATCTGCCGCACTTGATCCTGTGAGTTAATTAGAGGCTTCCGGTTCCTGCGTCAACTGCAAGTTTTTCAACTGCATGTTCCGGCAGCAGCAGGGTCTTGGATGGCCGGCCCGGTATCTCCCGCGCTAGGCGCGGCAGCAGATAACCGGGCAGTACCGCCTGCAGTTCCGCCATCAGTCGTTGCGCGTCGCGGTCGGCGATATCGAAATGAGCAGCGCCGGCGACCGCGTCGAGCACGAACAGATAGTAGGGTAGGGCGCCGGCACTGAACAGGGTTTCGCTCAGCTCGCGCAGAATCTCGACCCGGTCATTGATCCCACGCAGCAGTACAGCCTGGTTCAGCACCGTGATGCTGGCATCGCGCAGACGGCGCACCGCATCGCGGACCTCGGCGTCGACCTCCTGCGGATGGTTGCAGTGTAGCACCAGCACCGGTTGCAGGCGGGTGGCGGTGAGCCCCGCAGCCAGCGTTGCGGTGACGCGGGAGGGGATCACGATCGGCAGGCGGCTGTGGATACGTACCCGGGTCAGGTGCGGAATCGCGGCCAGATCGGCGATCATGCGTCCCAGGCGCTGATCGGTGGTGACCAGTGGGTCGCCGCCGGAGAAGATCACTTCGCGCAGCTCGGTGTGGGCACGGATATAGGTCAGTACCTCCTGCCACTGGGTCGGCCCGAGCTGGTTCTCCTGGTAGGGAAAGTGACGCCGGAAGCAGTAGCGGCAGTTGATGGCGCAGCCGCCGCTGGCGATCAACAGGACGCGGTCGTGATACTTGTGGATCAGGCCGTTGCGCGGGGTGCTGCCCAGTTCCGCCAGCGGGTCGGTGCTGAAACCGGGTACCTGCTGCATCTCGGCGACCTGCGGCAGAACCTGCAGCAGCAGCGGGTCGTTGCTGTCCCCTCGGCGCATGCGGTCGATAAACGGCTGCGGTACGCGCAACGGGAACTGCCGGGCGGCAGGATGGCCGGACTCGGCCAGTGACGGCGGCAGGGCGAGTTGAGCGAGCAGTTCGCGAGGATCGGTGATGGCGTCTCGCAGTCGTTGCTGCCAGTCGTCGGCGGAGGGCCAGATGCTGTTCATTGTGAGGGTCATGTCGGAGGGATTCTGCAGATTGCGGCTACCAATTGGCCGGCATTCTCGTTGCTGATAAACTTGCCGTCAATTTTGTATCGGGAAACCGGTTCATCCTTTACACGTTATCCGAGTGGAAATCTGCATGGCTACCTATTCCAGCAACCAGTTCAAGAACGGCATGAAAGTAATGATCGACGGCGACCCCTGCAGCATGGTCGATGTCGAGTTCGTCAAACCGGGTAAAGGCCAGGCGTTCACCCGCGTGCGTCTGCGTAACCTGCTGACCGGCCGTATCTGGGAGCGTACCTTCAAGTCCAACGAATCGGCCGAGAGTGCCGACGTCATGGATCGTGACATGGAGTACCTCTACACCGATGGCGAAATGTGGCACTTCATGGAGCCTGCGACTTTCGAGCAGTATGCCGCTGACAAAAATGCGATATCCGATTCCCACAAGTGGCTGAAAGAACAGGATAAGTGCATGATCACGCTGTGGAACGGCAACCCGATCGCCGTAACTCCGCCGAACTTTGTCGAGCTGGAAGTGACCGAAACCGATCCGGGGCTGAAGGGCGATACCGCACAGGGCGGTTCCAAGCCCGCTACGCTGAGCACCGGCGCCGTGGTCCGGGTACCGCTGTTTATCGAACGCGGCGATGTGCTGCGCATCGATACCCGCACCGGCGAATATGTCAGCCGCGCCTGATCCCGCGGCAGTGTGAAAAACGGCAGCCTCGGCTGCCGTTTTTGTTTGCTCACTGGCAGCGGGGGAGTAGCGGATCGGTTAACGAACTGGTAGCATAGATTTTGGGTTCTGCGTAATCGATGAGTTTGCATGCCTCATCCATACACGCAAAATCCGCTTTCCAGCGAATGAATCTCTCCCGAAAAGGCAACGCCCTCGGGGCGACGCAAAGTTACGGGCTTAGGATGAGCCGCCGAACTACCGAAAGAGAGATTCACCTAAACCTGGCATCTGGATCGTCCTGATCCGGCGTGTCGGGACGCGATCTGGGCTCGTGTTCTATTCCTTCGTATTTAGTCTTCCCGCCGGTATCCACATCGGTATCGCTATAGGTTATCCGAGTAGATGTGTCCGCGGGGCAGCGATCTATCTGCACCGGCTGACCGCTATCCGTCCGAGACCGACTCCCGAGAGAAACCATGCATAACGAATTCGATTGGCAGCCCAGTGCAACTATCGCCAGCTTGCGCGGACGTGCCCGGATGCTGGCGCAGGTACGTGCGTTCTTTGCCGCACGGCAGGTGATGGAGGTCGATACCCAGATCCTGTCGCACTGCGCCGTATGCGATCCCTTTATCGACTCGATCGAGGCGGTTTTCCGGCCGACCCCGGAACAGTCCGGGGCGCCGCTCTACCTGCAGACCTCGCCCGAGTATGCGATGAAACGACTGCTGGCGGCGGGTAGCGGGGCGATCTACCAGTTGGGTAAGGTGTTCCGCAACGGCGAGGTCGGCAGCCGCCACAATCCCGAGTTCACGATGCTGGAGTGGTACCGCCCCGGTTTCGATGAGCAGCAGTTGATTGACGAGGTTGAAGCGCTGGTGGCGTCTATGCTGCCGGAGTTCCAGGCCGAGCGGATCAGCTATCGGGCGCTGTTTCAGCGCGAGCTCGGTTTCGACCCGCATCAGGCCGATCTCGCTACCCTGCAGCGGATCAGTCGCGAGCATCTGGATGCGCCGTTCGAGGATGAGCAGCGCGACACCTGGCTCGGACTGCTGATGTCCCATGTGCTCGAACCGCGTTTGCAGCAGCCCACCTTCGTGACCGATTTTCCCGCTTCCCAGGCGGCACTGGCGCGCGTCTATCGCGACGAGCAGGGCGTCGAGGTCGCCGCGCGTTTCGAGCTGTTCGTGCGCGGGATCGAGCTGGCCAACGGCTACCGGGAGCTGACCGACGCCGCGGAGCAGCAGCGGCGGCTGGAGCTGGATCAGCAGCAGCGGGGGCAGTTGGGATTGCCGCAGCGCCCGCTGGAGCGGCGGCTGGTGGCGGCGCTGCAGGCTGGCTTGCCGGAGTGTGCCGGGGTCGCCCTCGGCTTCGATCGGCTGGTGATGCTGGCGCTGGGTGCCCCGCGCATCGATCAGGTGATCCCGTTCGCGTTCGAGCGCGCCTGAGCCGGCATCAGGCCGGCAGCTCGTTCAGCAGGGCGCGGCGGATGCGGCGGACCGCTTCCTCGAGCAGCGAGCGGGGGCAGCCGAAGTTCAGGCGCATGAAGGTCGGGTCGCCGAAATCGCGCCCCGGCGACAGACCGACCCCGGCCTGCTCGAAGAAGTAGGCGGGGTTCTCCAACTTGGTGGCACTGACATCGATCCAGGCCAGGTAGGTGGCTTCGATCGGGTCCAGTTTCAGCCCCGGGATCGCATTGATCTCCCGTAGCAGGTAATCGCGGTTGGCGCGCAGATAGTCGAGCTGGGCGCGATGCCAGTCGTCGCCGTCGCGATAGGCGGCCAGGGCGGCGGTGTAGCCGAGCAGGTTGACGTCCGGCACTATCCCCTTGCGCGCGCGCTGGAAACGCTGGCGCAGCTCCGGGTTCTGGATCACGGCGAAGGAGCAACCGAGGCCGGCGATGTTGTAGGTCTTGCTCGGCGCCATCAGCGTGATAGTGCGGGCGGCGATCTCCGGGCCCAGCGTGGCGATCGGGGTGTGGGTCAGGCCGGGCTCCAGGATCAGGTCGCAGTGGATCTCGTCGGAGCAGATCACCAGGTCATGACGGATGATCAGGTCGGCCAGTGCCTCCAGCTCCTCACGGCGGTACAGGGTGCCACCCGGGTTGTGCGGGTTGCAGAACAGCAGCAGGGCACTGTTGGGCGTGATGGCGGCTTCCAGCTGTTCCAGATCGATCAGTGTACGCCCGCCGGAGCGGCGCATCGGGATCTTGATCAGTTCGCGCTCCGACAGCCGCGGCGCCGACAGAAACGGCGGATAGATCGGTGACGGCGACAGCACCGCCTGGCCGGGTGCCGCGGCACTGCGGCAGGCCAGGTGCAGCCCGCTGACCAGTCCCGGCAGCCAGATCAGCTCGTCGGCCCGCACCGCCCAGCCGTACAGTCGCTGCAAACGCAGCTGTACCTGTTCGATCAGTGCGCCGGGGGTAGTGGTATAGCCGAACACGCCATGGTCGATACGTTCGTGCAGGGCGCGCAGTACGGCGGGGGGCGCCATGAAATCGGTATCGGCGACCCACATCGGCAGAATTTCACTATCCCGGTAGCGTTCCCACTTCTCGCTGGCGGTGTTGCGACGGTCGATCAGGCGGTCAAAGTCGGTCGGTGTCATGCTGTTTCCCTTCGCGGCTTGGGCCCGTTGGCGAGAACGTCCTCGCGTGATGGTTTGGGCAGGGGCTCGCCGCACTGTTGCGCGTTGTGTCGTTCGGGTCAAGCCGGGGGCGCAGTTCTTCTCACTTGTCCGTATAATATGGGCCACTATCGATTTTCCGCATGCCCGTCAGTCGATCCGTCGGGCTGCTTCTGTAACGGAGTTGCTGCAGATGAGTAATTCAGATCGCGTCATTATTTTCGATACCACTTTGCGTGATGGCGAACAGAGCCCCGGCGCGTCGATGACGCGTGACGAGAAGCTACGTATCGCCCGCCAACTGGAGCGGATGCGGGTCGACGTGATCGAGGCTGGTTTTGCGATCGCCAGCCCCGGCGACTTCGAGTCGGTGCAGGCGATCGCCCGCGCCGTCAAGGACAGTACCGTCTGTTCGCTGGCGCGTGCTCTCGATAGCGATATCGACCGTGCTGGCGAAGCGCTGCGGGACGCCAACAGCGGGCGTATCCACACCTTTATCGCCACCTCGCCGATCCATATGAAATACAAGCTGCAGATGACGCCGGACCAGGTGGTCGAGAATGCGGTGCGGGCGGTCAAGCGGGCCCGCGGCCTGATCGACGATGTCGAGTTTTCCCTCGAGGACGCCAGCCGCTCCGAGTTCGAGTTCATGTGCCGTATCATCGAGGCGGTGATCGACGCCGGTGCCCGCACCATCAACATCCCCGATACCGTCGGTTATGCGGTGCCGCAGCAGTATGGCGAGCAGATGCGCCGGCTGATCGAAACCATCCCCAACTCCGACCAGGCGATCTTCTCGGTGCACTGCCATAACGACCTGGGGCTGGCGGTGGCCAACTCGCTGGCGGCGGTCAGTGCCGGTGCGCGCCAGGTGGAGTGCACCATCAACGGCCTGGGCGAACGCGCCGGTAACGCCTCGCTGGAAGAGGTGGTGATGGCGATCCGCACCCGGCGCGATTTCATGAATGTCGAAACCGGCATCGATACCACGCAGATCGTCCCGGCCTCGCGCCTGGTCTCCAGTGTGACCGGCTTCCCGGTACAGCCGAACAAGGCGATCGTCGGTGCCAACGCCTTCGCCCACGAGTCCGGTATCCACCAGGATGGCGTGCTGAAGCACCGCGAGACCTACGAGATCATGACGGCGCAGGATGTGGGCTGGAACACCAACCGCATGGTACTGGGCAAACACTCCGGCCGTGCCGCGTTCCGCAGCCGCCTGGAGGAGCTCGGGACCAGTTTCGCCACCGATGCCGAACTGAACGCGGCGTTCGCCCGCTTCAAGGATCTGGCCGACAAGAAGCATGAGATCTTCGACGAGGACCTGATGGCGCTGGTCAGCGATGCCCGTGCCGAAGCGGCCAGCGAGAAGTACCGCCTGAGTAGCATGCATGTGACCTCGCAGACCGGCGAAACCCCGGTCGCCAATGTGACCATCAGTGTCGATGGCGTCGAGCACAGCAGCCAGGCCGAGGGCAGTGGCCCGGTCGATGCCACCTTCAAGGCGATCGAAGCCACCGCCAACTCCGGCGCCAGCCTGCAGATCTACTCCGTCAACGCTGTGACCCAGGGCACCGATTCCCAGGGCGAGGTGACGGTGCGGTTGGAGAAGGGCGGCCGGATCGTCAATGGTCTGGGGGCCGATACCGATATCATCATCGCGTCGGCCAAGGCCTATATCCATGCGCTGAACATGCTGGATGCCAATGTGCAGAAAGCCCATCCGCAGGTGTGAGTTAGCGACGACCGATGAATCGCCCGCAGGAGCAGTTACGCCACCAATACCTCAGTGCGCTCGGCATCAGCAGCTGGTTGCCGCGCGCGCGGCTGCCCGGCGCGGCGCCATCGGCGGAGTGGGTGGCGGGGTTTCGCTATGTTGCGGGCGAGCATGCCGAATGGGCGGCCGATGACGGGGCGTCCGGCGAAGGGGAGTACGACGACGAGGTAGCGGCCGCGGAGGCGGTCGTCCCGGCGGGTCCGGCTGCGCGCTTGTCAGATCGGGGCGCGTCCGGCGTGGCAACGGTGCCGGACAGGGCGCCGGCCGGCGTTAGCGTAGCGGGGGCGGCCGCAGCGGGTAACCCGACCGGCCGGGCGGCGCTGGCGCGGCTGGAGGAGCTGACCGACGACGAGGTGAAGAAGCCTGCGCCGGTGCCGGTCGTGGAGCGTACCGAGTCGCGCAGTGAGCCGGCGCGGCAGAGCAATCTGCCGCCGCCGCGCTTCAAACTGGCGTTCGTGCTGGCGGGCGACTGGCTGGTGATCGATAGCCTGCCGCCGCAGTCGCCGCAGGGGTTCGGTCCGCTGCATCAGCGTCTGTTGCACGGCGTACTGCGGGCGGCGGGGATCGCACAGCGACAGACCGATGCCTCGCTGCTGTC
The DNA here is from genome assembly GCA_003250495.1 of Marinobacterium sp. Lineage (GTDB taxonomy): Bacteria > Pseudomonadota > Gammaproteobacteria > Pseudomonadales > Balneatricaceae > Marinobacterium_D. The sequence continues at coordinate 4,998 of QKGH01000364.1, read as the reverse complement.
CTGGCCGATGCTGGCCAGCCAGACCCTGGATCAGGGCGCCGGCGAAGCGCAGAAGGCGGTACAGCGTAAGCTGGATCTGACGCTGCAGGCGGCGAACGGGATCCGGCCGCTGAATGGCGCGCTGCTACTCGGCGATGCCGCCGCGCGCTGGGTGCTGGAGCGGGAGGAGGAGCTGGATGCCCTGCGCGGTATCCGCTTTACCCTGCGCGCCAACCTGCCCTGCGTCTGCAGCAGCAGTCTGAGCCAGGCGTTGCAACTGCCGGAGTTGAAGGCACAGCTGTGGCGCGATCTGCAGGTACTGGTCAACGCCCGATGAAAACGACTCTGCGGCAGGCCTCCGCGGCCGATTGCCAGCTACTGCAGCAGCTCGATGAGCTGTGTATCGACGAGGGCTGGAGCGTCAACCTGTGGCAGACGATGCTTGCCAATCCCAAACGTTACCGCGCCTGGCTGCTGCAGCGTGGCGAAACAGTCGTCGGTTATGCGCTCTACGCCCAGGTGCTCGACGAGGCGGAGCTGCTGCGCATCGGCGTGCGGCCGGACAGTCAGGGGCAGGGACTGGGGCTGCGCTTGCTGGCGCAGACCCGGCAGATGCTGCAGGCGCAGGGGGGCTCCCATCTCCACCTCGAGGTACGCGAGTCCAACACTGCCGCCCAGGCGCTGTACCGCAAGGATGGCTGGCGGCGCAGCGGGCGGCGGCGCAACTACTACCCGGCCGAGGATGGCAGTGAGGACGCATTGCTGTTCAGTTTGGGCTCGGATTGACCGGGGTCAGTACTGCTGCGGGCGGGCCGCTCGTTAGAATAGGGTCCGACGGCAAGCGTGAGTTAGAGAACGAGAGCGAGCGAAGATGACGACGACCCCCGGTGTGGTGACTGGCCCCTGGCTGTGGCTGAGCGCTGCCAGTTACCTGCTGTTGCTCGGCGGAGCGCTGTGGCGCCTGCCCTGGGCGGTACTGGCGCGGGAGCGGGGGATCCAGCATCTGCTGTTCGGCGCGGCCGTGGTACTGACGCTGATGTGGCTGCTGCGCGCCGGGATCTCGCCCGGGCTGTCGATCCATTTCGTCGGCATGACCACGTTGACGCTGATGTTCGGCTGGGATCTGGCGATCTGCGCCGGTAGCGCGGCACTGGTCGGACTGACGCTGATCGGGCGCGAACCCTGGCAGGCGTTCCCGACCGATGCCTTCTGCTTTGTCGCACTGCCAGCACTGGTCAGCGTGGCGATTCTGCGGCTGGTGGAGTGGCGGCTGCCGCGTAATTTCTTTATCTACCTGTTCCTGTGCGCCTTTCTCGGCGGTGGCGTGGCGGCGGTCAGCGGCGGCATGACCAAGGGCGTGTTGCTGTGGGTGGCCGATGTCTACCCCTGGAGCAAGATCTACCACGAGTACGTGCGCTACCTGCCGTTGATCCTGTTCCCGGAGGGGCTGCTCAACGGCATCATCATGACCGCGATGATGGTGTTCCACCCGGACTGGATCCGCACCTTCGACGCCCGCCTCTACATCGACGAGCAGTAGCGCCCGCTAACGCCGTACCGGCCGCTTCTGCAGCTTGCGCTGCAGCGTGCGCCGGTGCATCCCCAGCGCCCGGGCCGTGGCGGAGATGTTGCCCTCGTGCTCGGACAGTACCTTCTGAATGTGTTCCCACTCCAGGCGGTTGACCGACATCGGATCGGCGGCGATCGGCTGTTCGGCGTCGACCTGTTCCACGTGCAGGGCGGCGAGGATCTGGTCGGCATCGGCTGGCTTGGGCAGGTAGTTGATGGCGCCGAGTTTGATCGCATCGACCGCGGTGGCGATGCTGGCGTAGCCGGTCAGGATCAGGATCTGGGTCTCCGGATTGATCGCCAGCAGCTGCTCGATCAGCGTCAGTCCCGACGCGCCCTCCATCTTCAGGTCGACGCTGGCCAGGTCGGGCGGCTGCTTCTGCGCCAGCTCCGCCGCTTCGTCGACATTGCGGGCGACACTGACGGCATAACCGCGCCGGGTCAGCGAGCGGGCCAGGACGCGGGTGAAGGTGGGGTCGTCATCGACGATCAGGAAAGACTCTTTCATCGCTCTCGTTCCATGCCGGCTGCGGGCGTACGGATCGGCAGGCGGACCTCGGTCAGCGTGCCGCCGTCGGGGTGGTTGTACAGGCGTACTTCGCCATCCTGGCGGGCCAGTGTGGTGGCGGTCAAGAACAGGCCGATGCCGAGTCCCTTGCCCTTGGTGGTGACGAAGGGTTTGCCGAGGTTGGCGGATTGCTCCAGCGGCAGCCCGGGGCCGTGGTCGCGAATCCGCAGCCAGATCTGCTGTTCATCCCATTCCAGGGTCAGCAGCAGGTCTTCGGGATTGGCATCGGCCGCGTTGTTGAGCAGGTTCATCAGCGCCTGCCGCAGTGCCAGTGTGGCGCGCACCTGCGGCGCCGGCGTCGACGACAGGATCTCGTAGCGGCACCCGACCTGCGGTCGCATCAACTGCCATTCGTCGAGCAGCTGTTCGACCAGTTCGCTGATGCCCAGCACCTGCCCCTGGTCGGCGGCGCGGGCGGAGCTGGCCATCTGTTTCAGACGCTCGGAGCAGGCGGCGACCTGCTGTTGCAGCAGATCGATATCCTCGCTCAGCTCGGTGTCGTCGGCGTGGTCCAGCGCCATATCCTTCAACACCACGCTCATCGTTGCCAGCGGCGTACCCAGTTCATGGGCGGTGCCGGCGGCCATGGTCGCTAGCGCCAGCAGCTGCTGATCCTGGATGCGGCGCTCGCGTTCCACCGCCAGGTGCTGCTCCTGGTCGCGCAGGGTCAACTGGATGCGGGCGATGAACCAGGTGACCAGCAGCACCGTGAGCAGGAAGTTGAGCCACATGCCGGTGATATGCAGGTCGAACAGGTTGATCAGCGCATGCAGGTGGCCGGTGTCCAGCGGCAGTATCGGCAGATAGTAGTGCAGCAGCGAGCTGTACAGCAGCACCACCAGCAGCGCCATCAGCGCCGTGAAACGCCAGGAGAGGGTGGCGGCGCAGATCAGCAGCGGGATCAGCAGCAGGAAGATGAACGGGTTGGTCGCCCCGCCGGTCTGGTACACCACGGCCCCATACAGCACCGCATCGGCGGTGAGCTGGCTGAACAGCTCGGTTTCGGTGACCGGCCAGGGCGAGTGCAGGCGGGCATAGGTGAACAGGTTGATCAGCGCCAGTACGCCGAGGGTCAGCACCAGCATCCAGACATCGATCTGTACATGCAGCACGTAGAGGGCGAACAGCAGCGCGCCGCTCTGGCCGAACAGCGTGACGATGCGGATATAGGTCAGTTGCAGCAGTTGGTTATGGTAGCCGTGCATCGGCGGTAGGGCCTCTGGCAGAACTCTCGCGGAACAGTTTGAGCGCGCAGCGAGCCTGGGCTCGACTACCGATTATACCGGCTGTTGGGCGTGTCGGCATGGGGCAGAAGGTCGCAGCGCGCAGACGCTTGGGTCCCGTTGCGGCCGGCGGGCTGGCGTGCCGCGGGGCGCAAACTCCCCTCGACCAGGCGGTGCCGTGCGCGAGCGGGATCTGGCTGCGCACTTGCCGCCCCGAGGCCGGTCCGCGCGGCGGGACCGTTACGCAGTTATCCCGATCGGCTGATAACCCTGCCATTCCGGGGTGCAGGGCTGCCCCGACGGATTGGCGCTCAGTACGATGTGGTAGCCGTTCACCTGCTCCAGCAGCAGGCAGTTATCCACATCCTTCAGGTTATCCTTGTGCTGCTGCTCAACGCCGACCAATAGCTGTTGCATCGCCTTGGCTTTCGCCTCGGCGGCCGTTTCCGCCACGAACAGCCCGAATTCGTGCAGTTCGGCCAGCGTATCCGGGCGGTAGCCACCGACATTGACGAAAAACAGTTTTAGCGCGCCTTCCGCCGGTTGCGTCGACAGCGTCACGTCATAACCCTCGGCCCAGCTGACCCGCATATAGCCGTCGAGATGCAGCTTGTCCTTGTCGCCATACCAGGCCTCCCGCAGCAGCGGGTAGGCATCTTCCACTTTATCCACAGCTACGAACTGCACATCGTGTACTTCGATATTGGAGCGTCCGGCGTTGCCGCCGAGGTAGAACAGATACAGATTGGTCATCGCGGGTCTCCGGCTGGTGGGAGGGGGAGGTTAGCACGACCGAGGTCGTCGACGGGTTAAGCGGACGGGCGCCGGCGCCCACTCAACGGTGGTTCAGCATGATATGGCGCAGCACGCTGTAATCCTCCAGCGAGTAGGCCGACAGGTCCTTGCCGTAACCGGAGCGGCGCAGGCCGCCGTGGGGCATCTCGCTGGGCAGCAGGAAGTGGTTGTTGATCCAGGTGGAGCCGTACTCGAGCCGGCTGGCGACGGCCATTGCCCGGCCGATGTTGCGTGACCAGACTGAGGAAGCCAGTCCGTACTCCGAATCGTTGGCCCACTCCAGCGCCTGTTCGACGTCGTCGCAGCGGGTGACCGAGACCACCGGGCCGAACACCTCCCGCTGCACGATCTCATCCTCGTGGCGGGCGCCCGCCAGCAGCGTGGGCTGGTAGAAAAAGCCGGGTGAGTCGGGGATCCGGCCGCCGCTGAGCAGCTCGATATGGGGCTGCTCCAATGCGCGCTCGACGAAGCTGGCGACGCTGTTGCGCTGGCGCTGGCTGATCAACGGCCCCAGGTGGTTGAGTTCGTCCCGCGGTTGATCGTAGCGCAGCCGGGCCACGCCGGCGGCCAGCTCGGCGACCAGACGCTCGTAGATACCCTGTTCCACGTAGAGCTGGCAGGGCGCGGTGCAATCCTGCCCGGCGTTGTAATAGCCAAAGCGGCAGATTCCCTGCACCACCTGGTCGATATCGGCATCGTCGAGTACCACCACCGGCGCCTTGCCGCCGAGTTCCAGGTGGGTGCGTTTGACCGTGCGGTGGGCCGCCTGCAGCACCTTCTGGCCGGTGGCGATATCGCCGGTCAGCGACACCATGCGTACCTGGCGATGGTTGATCAGCTGGCTGCCGACGCTGTCGCCACGAC
>QKGH01000026.1 GCA_003250495.1 Marinobacterium sp. | reverse complement strand
ACCACGCTGCTGTTGCACTGCGACCTGGTGATCGCCAGCGAGACGCTGCGCTGCCAGATGCCGTTCGTCAAACTGGGGCTGGTGCCGGAGGGGGGCAGCAGCCTGCTGCTGACCCAGCGCCTCGGCCAGCGCCAGGCGTTCGAGTTGCTGATCGAAGGGCAGGCGTTCGGTCCCTACCGCGCGCGCCAGATCGGTCTGGTCAACACCCTGGTCGCCCCGGAGCAGCTGTCGGCACAGATGCTGGAGCGCGCCCAGGCGATCGCCGCGCTGCCCGCCGAAGCGGTCCGTCTCAGCAAACGCCTGCTGAAGCGCGACCAGCGCTCCGCGCTGCACGACACCATCGATAACGAAGCCCGGCAGTTTGCCCAACGCCTGGGCTCCGACGAAGCCCGCCAGGCGTTCGCCGCCTTCCTGCACGGCAAGGGCTGAGTACAAATACGCCCCGTTGACCCATATCGCTCTGATGAGAGGGTGTCGTTGCAATAGCTGATGAAGCCGATAGCGATCGGCTTCGGGCTATTTTTTGCCGGCTTTGCGGGTATCCCGAATGGATACGACTTTGCCGTCACGCTGGGAGTCGAAAAGACCAATGGCGTCTATCAGTTCGCTGAGTTTCTGATAGCCGTAGTTGCGGGGGTCGAAATCGGGCGCTGCTTTGGCGATGTAGCTGCCAACTGCACCCAGTTGAGCCCAGCCACTGTCATCCGATGCAGTTGCGATCCCCGTGCGGATCAGCACCAGCAGCTTGGTGTTACTCCGTAGCTCCTTAGAGGACTGTTGGGAGAGTCCATTGGATTCTGGCTCACCGTTAGCTACTGGCTGATGGGTGAATACCTCTGTGTAGATAAAGCGGTCACAGGCAGCGACGAAGGGCTTGGGCGTTTTCATCTCGCCGAAGCCATAGACGACTTTGCCCGCTTCGCGCAGGCGCGAGGCGAGGCGGGTGAAGTCGCTGTCGCTGGAGACGATGCAAAACCCTTTGAAGGGTCCCGTGTACAGCAGGTCCATCGCGTCGATGATCATCGCGCTGTCGGTCGCGTTCTTGCCGGTGGTGTAGCGAAACTGCTGGATCGGCTGGATCGAGTGTTCCAGCAGAACCGTTTTCCAGCCGCCTAAATTGGGAGTCGTCCAGTCGCCATAAATGCGTTTGACGCTGGCGACACCGAGCTTGGCCACTTCGCTGAGCAGGCCGTCGACGATATTGGGGTTAGCGTTGTCCGCGTCGATCAGAACCGCCAGAGGGCGCTCGTTATCGATTCCTCTCAAATCTCCATTAGCCATAGGGTCCATCCATGATAAGGGGCAGGAGCCCCGGCATTCGGGGAGCATGGGGGGCGGCGATTACAACTGTCGTAGCGGGTTGGGAATAACGCTGGCGTTCACCCCAAGCTGTTATCCCCGGCCCGCTTGTGTGGCGAGTTTACCAAACCGTCTTGATCATCCCGCCATCGACCGCCAGCGAGACGCCGGTGATATAGCTGGCGGCATCCGAGAGCAGGAAGGCGCAGGCGCGGCCGGTCTCTTCGGCGTCGCCGAAGCGGCGCAGCGGAATGCCCGACGCCATCTCGCTATTGAACTCCTCGACGCTGACACCGCGTTTCTGCGCCTGGGCGGCGTTGGTACCGCGCAGGCGGTCGGTGTCGATCTTGCCGGGCAGCATGGTGTTGACGCGGATATTGTCCGGGCCCAGTTCCTGGGACAGCGACTTCGCCAGCGCGGTCACGCCGGAGCGCATGACGTTGGAGAGCAGCAGGATATCGATCGGCTCCTTGACCGAGGAGGAGGTGATCACCAGGATCGAGCCGCCACCGGCGGCGCGCATGTCGGGCAGCACGGCGCGGATCATGCGTACGGCGCTGAGCAGGGTCAGTTCGTACGCTTTTTGCCAGTCGGCATCGCTGAAGCTGTCGAACTGGCCGGTGGGCGGTCCGCCGGCGTTGATCAGCAGGCCGCTGGCAGGCCCCAGGTCGCGCTTGGTCTGCGCGGCCCAGCGGGCGATGCTGTCGCCATCGGCGGCGTCGAAGACATAGGCTTTAACGTGGGCGCCGGTCTCCTCGCGGATACGTGCGGCGGCGGCTTCAATCGCGTCGCCGTCGCGGCTGGCCATCGAGACGATGGCGCCTTCGCGGGCGCAGGCCAGTGCGGTGGCGTAGCCCATCCCTTTGCTCGCGGCGGCCACCATGATGACTTTGTCTTTCAGATTCAAATCCATAGTGCTTTCCGTTTACTCCTGCCTTGGGTTTACTTGCGCTGTTCGTACTCGTCGATCAGGATGCGGGCGGCCAGATAATCCTCGTCGATTACCTTGACCTGAACCAGGTCGAAGGTGCCGACCTCGCCCAGCACCCCCTGCAGGTAGTGGCCGGCAACGTGTGCTTCGAGGCCGTGCGCCCGCAGCATGCCGGCGACGATGTGCGCTTCGGCGAGGTCGAGGGCTCGGTAGGCGATCTCCATCGGTTCTGCTCCCATCAGTCGGATGAAACCAGTATAGCGAAGATCCGTTAACGGATTGAGTGCGCCGGGCCGCGGGGCTTGATAGTCGAAAGGGGGCCTGAGCCCCCTTTCACTGCAACGCGGCGGGCCGTACAGGGATCAGTCCTTGTACGCGGCCGCCAGGTTGTTGAACAGCGCCCGGCTGATGCCGGTGATCGACATGAACTTCTCCAGCTCCTGTGCCAGCAGCGAGGACTGGTAGGACTCCTGCATCAGGATCAGGCAGAAACCGGTGACGGCGTTGATCGCCTTCATCATCCGGGCCAGGGTGTCGGAGTCGCCGGCGTACACCTGCGCCAGCACCGGGATCAGGTAGCGGCTGATCTGGATCATGCCGCAGGCCATGAACTCCACCGGCAGTTTTACCTGTACATGCACCTCGCCGACCTTATGCATATGGGCGGCGAAGTTGGCGTCGTAGGGGCCGCTGAATACGGTCTGCAGCCAGGCCACATGGGTCTTTTTCAACGCCTCCAGGCGCCCCTCCAGGAACGGCTGGGCATCGGGGATGTGCGCCAGAGCGGCGTAAAATTGATCGGTCACGCTCTGCAGGTGGGGGAGCAGTTTGCCGCCTTCCGCTTTCAGCGTTTGCTCATCTTCGCTATCGAAGCCCGAATACAGACGACCATGCTGAAACAGGGCGTCAAAATCGATAGTTTCACTCATTAAAGGCTGGTCCTTGACTATGAATCATGCTCGGTAGGGGTGGTTACCGCGGAGGTCGTTTCATTTTGTCATCCGTGACGCGAACTGCAATCGATCCATGGGGAAAAGCATGATATAGCACAACTAGGAAGCATTTTTAACGCCTGTCTCCGCTTCGGCGCCGCGTGAGCCCTATTCGCTGTGCGCCATCACCCGCGTTCTCTGCCGTACCGGCCACTGCGTCACCAGCATCCCCGCCAGCATCAGGCTGCAGCCCACCAGCTCCTTGCTGCCGAACTGCTCGTCCAGCAGCAGCCAGCCGCCCAGTGCGGCGAACACCGCCTCGGTGGACAGGATCAGCGCGGTGATACCGGGCTCCACCCTGCGCTGGGCGATCACCTGCAGGGTGAAGGCGATGCCGCTGGAGGCGACGCCGGCATACAGCAGCGGCAGCCAGGCGGCCTGGAAATCGGGCAGGGTCGGCGTTTCATACAGCAGCGCGGCGAGGCTGGCCCAGAAGGCGGCGACCAGGAACTGGATGATCGACAGGCCGATGGCGTCGGTCTTGCGCGACAGCCAGCCGATGATGATCACGTGGGCGGTCCAGAACAGCGAACCGACCAGCTCCAGCATGTCGCCGTAGCCCAGGCTCAGGTCGGGACCGATCGACAGCCGGTAGAGACCGAGCAGGGCCAGGGCGATGCCGATCCAGGTCTGCGGGCTGGTGCGCTGGCCCAGCGCCAGGCCGGCGATCGGTACGAAGACGATATACATGCCGGTGATGAAGCCGGCGTTGCCCGCGGTGGTGTGCAGCAGGCCGATCTGTTGAAAACTGAAGCCGCCGAACATCACGGTGCCGGCGGCCAAACCGCCCAGCAGCAGGGTACGGCGCGAAAACGGGGTGTGGTGTTTCAGCAGCAGCCAGAGCGGCAGCAGCGATAGCGCGCCGAGCAGGAAACGGGCGGCATTGAAGCTGTGCGGCCCGAGCGTGGCCATGCCGGTAGTTTGTGCGACGAAGGCGAAACCCCAGATGGCGGCGACGCCCAGGAGCAGCAGGTGCGAGGGGGTGACGAGAGGCATTACGGATTACTCAAACGGCGGTTATTAACAGGTGCTATTAAACAGGAACGATCAACAGGTGCGTTCTACAGCGGCTATCCACAGGCGCTCGCACTAGGCGTTACCCGCAGCAGCCAACGACAGGCGCGAGAAGCGGGCGCTATTGTAGAGCTCTCGCCGAACGGCCGACAGCGGTTGGCGAACGATTGTTGGTAGTGAGGGGGGCGGGCCGGCAACGCCGAACGCCTTTCCCGGATGCAGGTAGGCACCGGAAGCCCGCAGAGCGGCCGGGTCGAAGGCGGGGCTCAAGCGCTAAGAACCCGGCATGCACGATTTTGTCACTGCTTTAGCCATCCTTTTGGGCCGGTTCTATAGGGCCTGAACGATAACGTCAGATACCTTGGCGGATCCTGTCATTGTTGAAAACGGTGCCGGCTCTAGACTGAAGCTCAGTACCGGTCGTTCGGCCGGGGCGTATAACAATAACGCCGGGTACGACTGTTGCGGCAGCGGGTACCCGG
>QKGH01000125.1 GCA_003250495.1 Marinobacterium sp. | reverse complement strand
ACAGCAGTACGTTGGTCAGGATCTGGTAGCCGAGCGGGTGGTCCGCGCGATAGTGGAGCAGGGCATGCAGCAGGCGGCTGGCGCGTTTCAGAATCATGCGGTCAACGGGTTCCCAGGTAGTCGGCCGAGGCCTGCTCCAGCAGGCGATCGACGGCACCGCTGGCGCGCAGGCGTCGCAGTTCCGCATCGATCTGCGGCAGCTGTTTGCGTAGCGGCGAGTTGTGGGCAATGCCGAAATAGAAGAAGCCGGTGGTGACCACCTCGGGTAGCGGCTCGATAGACTGGTCGAGGCCCAGTTTACGTGCCTGCAACTGGCCGCTGATGGTGCCGATCGGGGTGAAGTCGATCCGTTCCCGCGCCAGCTTGCCGAGGTTCTGGGCACCGAACGAGACCCACTCGATCTGGGTGTTCTGGACCAGGAAACGGTCGAAACGCTCGCCATAGATATCGCCCAGCAGCAGGCCCACGGTCTTGCCGCGCAGGTCGTCCCAGTTGCGGTAGGCGATCGGGTTGTCCTTGTTGACGAACAGCATGATCGGCTCTTCGATGATGTATTCGCTGCCGAAGGTCATGTCCTGCACCCGTTGCGCATCCTTGAACGCCCCGGCGACCAGATCGACGCGTCCCGCCTTGACCTCGTACAGGCAGCGTTTCCAGTTGCCGATATCGACCAGCTTCACCTCGTAGCCGAGCCGGTTCAGGATCTGCCTGGCCAGTGCCGGTCCCATGCCGTGCAGGGCGTTGTGTTCGGTCCAGGAGATCGGCGGGTAGTTGGAGTGGCCGCACACCAGGATCTGGCCTTCGGCGGTGGCCAGCGGCTGGCCGGCGCGCAACGTCAGCGGCAGCAGGGTCAGCAGCAGGATCAGCAGGCGGGCCATGCTGCCTCAGACCTGGTATTCGTTGAACTGGTAGCCTTCGCCATGCACGGTGGTAATGATCTGCGGCGCGCCGAGATCGTCCGCCAGCTTGCGCCGCAGGCGGCCGACCATGACATCGATGCTGCGGTCGGTGGGGCTGCACTCGCGGTTGCGGATGCTGTCCATGATCTCGTCGCGCGACAGCGGCCGGCCGGGGCGGTCGATGAAGGTCTGCAGCATGCGGTATTCGGTGGTGGTCAGCGGTACCGCTTCGCCGTCACAGTTGTGCAGCATGCGCTTGCCGGTGTCGAGCGACCAGCGCGGGAAGCGCAGGGTGCGGGGCAGGGCCGGGTTTTCCACCTCCTCCTGCACCTGGGTGCACAGGCGTACGCGACGGATAATGTTCTTGGCCCGGGCCAGGATCTCGCGCGGGTTGAATGGCTTGGTGATGTAATCGTCGGCGCCGCATTCGAGGCCGATCAGGCGGTCGATCTCATCCTGGCGCGTGGTCACCAGCACGATACCGACTTCGGAGCGTACCCGCAGTTCGCGGGTCAGGGTCAGGCCATCCTTGCCCGGCAGGCGGATGTCGAGCAGCACCAGTTCGTAGGCGCCGGCGTTGAACAGCTGTTCGGCCTCCTCGGCGGTCTGCGCCTCGTCGGTGTCGTAACCCTCGTTCTGGAAGTAACTGCTCAGGCAACTTCTGGTGATCTCGTCGTCATCGACGATCAGGATTTTTGCGTCTGCCATCTGGGCCCCGGTGTTCCGCTTGCGGCGAAAGGGGTGGCCCCTCCGCTCAGGGTTTAGGGTTATAGCAGGGCGATCTGCCAGCGGCAAATCGCGGCTGCTGCCGTCCGGGGATCAGGCGCCGTAATGGATCGGAGCCAGTCCCGCGTGGGCGAATTTGATCAGCGTGGTGAAGTCGAACACCGGCAGGCCGCAGGCCTGCTGCACCGCCTGTGCGTAGGGGGGCAGATCGCTGCATTCGAGCAGGATCGCGCCGATCTCCGGATGCGCGCGCTGCAGTTGCTGCGCCACGGCCAGCACCTCGCGCTCGATCGCAGAGGAGTCGAGGGTTCCCTTCTCCTCCAGGATCGCACTGCAAAACTCCGCTGAATGCTCCATGCCGGCGATCGCCAGCGGCAGTTCCGGGCTAATGCCGCAGGACTCGAAGTGGCGCGGCGTCAGGCAACTGCTGTTGGCGGTGATGATCCCCACCGGTTTGCCGGTCAGGGTGTGGATCAGCGGGATCTGCAGCAGGCTCGACAGCAGCACCGGCACCTCGACCGCGGCGGCCACCTCGCGCTGGAACAGCGCCATGAAGCCGCAGGCGCCGGTGATCGCCTTGGCGCCACGACGGACCAGGGTCTGGGCCGCGGCAATGAAGGGGCCGGCCAGCGTCGGATCGGCGTCGTTGAGCAGGCGCTGGATCGAGGCGCCCTCCACCTCCATGTACTGCACCGGGAACGGGAAGGTGGTGGCGTTGCCGACATTGCCCGGAATGCAGGGGTAGGCGGCATCGAGGATCAGGATGCCGATCTGCTGCCCGTACCAGGACTGGGTTTGGCTGTGGATGGTATAGGTCGTCATCGCTACCTCCTCAGAACAGCCGGTGGCTCAGGTGATACAGGTCGGAGCCGCGGGCGTAGTAGAGCTCGCGCAGCTTGCGCAGCGGGATCGCCTTCAGCTCGGAGATCGGCAGCGGCAGCTCCTGGATCGGGGTGCCGAGGAAGTACTGCGCCAGCCATTGACCCAGCACGGTACCGGGGCCGATACCACGACCGCTGTAACCGACCACGGTGACCATGCCCGGCGCCAGCATGTGCAGGTGCGGGATATGGTCGTCGGAGTAGGCGATCTGCCCGGACCAGCGGTAGTCGAGCGGCATCTTCGGCAGTTCGGGGTAGAACTTCTGCAGCATGCACTGGGCCCAGTTGCCGAGGAAGCTGGAGTCGCCGCCATCCTCGATCCGGCCGACGCTGCCGATGATCAGGCGCCCGGCACGATCGAGGCGGATCGAGGTCATCACCAGCTCCGCATCCCAGCAGCCATGCTTCTGCGGCAGGATCGTCCGCAGCTGTGCCGGTGACAACGGCGCGGTGGCGAACTGGAAGTAGTTGACCGGGATCGTCGTGGTCGGGATGGCGGGGATCAGGTCGCCGCTGTAGCCGTTGGTGGCGATCAGCACCTTGGGTGCGGTGACGCTGCCGTGGGCGGTGGAGGCGATCCAGTTGGCGCCCGCCTTGTCCAGCTTCAGCACCCGGGAGCGTTCGTAGATGCGTGCGCCGGCGGCGCTGGCGGCACGGGCCAGGCCGCGCACATAGCCCAGCGGCTGGATGGTACCGGCACTGTTGTCGAGGATCGCGCCGCGGTAGTAGGGGGAGCCGGTCAGGGCCTGGGTCTCCTTCTCGTCCAGCAGCAGCACGCCGGCGCCGCGGGCATTGAGCTGCTGCAGACGTTCATCCAGATAGGCCAGCCCCTTGCGGCTGCGGGCCAGTTGCAGGGTGCCGACCCGGTCCGCTTCGCACTCGATGCCGTAGCGGGCGATGGTCTGGTACACCCGTTCCGGCGCCGCGGCAAGCTCTTGGTACAGGCGCTCGCCATAGTCGGGACCGAGACTCTCGATCACCTCCTCCGGCTGCACCCAGAGTCCGGCATTGGCCAGCCCCACGTTGCGGCCGGAACCGCCGTAACCGACCTGATTGGCCTCGACGACCACCGCATCGAGGCCGTTCTCGGCCAGCTGCAGGGCACAGTTCAGGCCGGTGAAGCCGCCGCCGACGATCAGTACGTCGGCGCGGGTGTGCGCGCGTAGCGGTTCCGCCTGGAACGACTCCGCAGTGGCGGCCCAGAGGGAGCCGGGCAGGGGTTTAGCTGTTGCCATGTCCATATCTCGCATTACCTTCAAATCGAATGGCTGAACAAAGTTGCGTCTCGTATCAAGCGGCCAGTCGGCGTCGGAGCAGCTGCTCCAGGCGGGTTACCAGACGGGTGAGCGGGAACGCGATAAGGAAATAGATAACGGCGGTTGCGGTGAGCAGCTCCACCGGTCGTGCCGTGCTGTTGGAGATGTTCTGCCCGACCTGCATCAGGTCCGACATCCCCACGGCGGAGACCAGGGCGCTCTCCTTGAAGATGGTGACGCAGTTCGACAGCAGCGTCGGCACGGCGCGCATCAGCGCCTGCGGCAGCACCACGTAGAGGGTTTCGACCCGCTTGTCGATGCCGAGCGCGACGCAGGCCTGGTAATGCTCCTCGGGGATGGTGCGCAGCGCGGCGCGAAAGCTCTCGCTGGAGATGGCGCCCATGTACAGCGTCAGGGCCAGCGTGGCGCAGAGGAAGTTGCCCATCTCCAGTCCGAGGATCAACGGCAGGCAGAAGAAGAACCAGAACAGCTGGATCAGCACTGGGGTGCCGCGGAAGAACTCCACGTAGGCCGAGGCCAGCGTATACAGCAGCTTGTTGCCGGAGCTGCGCGCCAGGCTGGTGGCGAAACCGAGCACCAGGCCGAGCAGCGTGCACAGCAGGGTCAGTGCGAGCGTCGTGAGCAGGCCGTCGAGCAGCGCGTCGCGGTATTCGAAGATGATGTTGAAAGAGAAATCGTAGTTCATCGTCCAGTACTCCGGTTGCTGCTGGGTCAGGCCGCTGCGCTGCGTTTGCTGCGATGTTCGAGGTAGGCGGCAAACTGGGTGATCGGGAAGGAGACCAGGAAGTAGATCACCGCGATAGTGGTGAAGGTCTCGATCGGCCGGTAGGTCTGGGTCGACAGCATCTTGCCCTGGTACATCAGGTCCTCGACCGCGACGATGGCGATCAGCGCGCTCTGCTGGAACAGCATCAGCCCCACGGTCAGCAGCACCGGTGCGGCACTCCTGAACGCCTGCGGCAGGATCACGTA
>QKGH01000375.1 GCA_003250495.1 Marinobacterium sp. | reverse complement strand
CCCCGCAGGTGCGCGAAACCAGCCTCTATACCTCACACGAGGCGCTGCTGCTGGGTTACGAGCAGGCACTCACGCGCCGCGACAGCCTGACTAACGACTGGTACGACTGCTCGGCGCATATGCTATGGATCGGCGACCGCACCCGGCAGCCGGATCACGCCCATGTCGAGTTCCTGCGCGGCGTCAAGAACCCGGTCGGCGTCAAGGTCGGCCCGAGCACCGGCATCGACGACCTGATGCGGCTGATGGATATCCTCAATCCCGACAACCTGCCGGGCCGGCTGACGCTGATCGCCCGCATGGGTGCCGACAAGATACTCGACAAGCTGCCGCCGCTGGTACGCGCGGTCAAGGCGTCGGGACGTTCGGTGGTGTGGAGCTCCGACCCGATGCACGGCAACACCACCACCGCCTCGAGCGGTTACAAGACCCGCAGCGTCGATGCCATCCTGCGCGAGATGAAGGGTTTCTTCGAGGTACACCGTGCCGAGGGCACCTACGCCGGCGGCGTCCATTTCGAGATGACCGGCAACAACGTCACCGAATGCATCGGCGGCGCCTACCAGATCACCGAAGAGGGGCTGGCGGATCGATACCAGACCCAGTGCGACCCGCGCCTCAACGGCGAGCAGGCGCTGGAACTGGCATTTCTGATCGCCGATACCCTGAAGCAGGCACGGAGCGACAAGCGGTGAGCCAGCATCAGCAACTGACGCAGCTGCTCGATGAGGTGGAGCGGGAGATGCGCGCGCTCGACCTCTGGCAGGCCACGGCACCCTCAGCCGAAGCGCTGGCCAGCGTGCAGCCGTTCTGCATCGACACCCTGAGCTTCTGCGAATGGGTGCAGTGGCTCATGGTTCCGCGTTTCACCGCCATGATCGAGCGCCGGCAACCGCTGCCGGCCAGCAGCGATATCGCCAGCATGGCGGAGGAGGTGTTCAAGGAAATTGACGCCGATACCGGCCAGCTACTGCGACTTATCGCCGAAATCGACAGCACGCTGCGCGCGCTGCACTGAATGCCGCCAGGGGGCTGGCGTCCCTGGCATTGACACCGGGCATTGCAACGATGCCCGGATTGCCGGATAAAGGCATTCAGACAATCACAACCCACGGCTCACCATGGAACAGGGATTTTTCCAGCAGTTTCTGACCATCATCGCCTCGGCGGTGGTCGCCATCACCCTCTTTCGCCGGGTGCAGCTGCCGCCGATACTGGCCTACCTCAGTGTCGGCATTCTGCTCGGCCCGCACACCCTCGGGATCGTCGTCAACGACGCCGGCATCCACCTGCTCAGCGAGTTGGGGGTGGTGTTCCTGCTGTTCATGCTCGGCCTGGAGTTCTCGCTGCCGCGCATGATCGCGATGCGGCGCACCGTGTTCGGGCTTGGCTCGCTGCAGGTGATCCTGACGGCTGCGTTGATCATCGGCGTCGGCTGGCTGCTGGAGCTGCCGTTCGCCACCAGTCTGGTGATCGCCGGCGCCCTGGCGCTGTCGTCGACCGCCATCGTTACCCGTGAGCTGATCCGACGCAACGAGATCAACGCCGAGCATGGCCGCCTGTCGGTGGGTGTGCTGATCTTCCAGGACCTGGCCGCGGTGTTCTTCCTGATCGTGGTGCCGACCCTTGGCGGCAGCCAGCAGTCGCTCGACAGCCAGGCGGTGGTGATGATGCTGCTGCAGGGGAGCGCCCTGCTGGTGGCGTTGCTGGTGTTCGGCCGCACCGTGCTGCCGATGCTGTTCAACGAGGTCGCCAAATCCCGCTCCGACGAACTGTTCGTGCTCACCACTCTGGTGGCCGCGCTGGCCGCCGCCTGGCTGACCCATGCCGCCGGCCTGTCGATGGCGCTTGGCGGCTTCCTCGCCGGCATGATGCTGGGCGAAAGCCGCTACCGGCACCAGCTCGAGGCCGATATCCGGCCGTTTCGCGACGTGCTGCTGGGACTTTTTTTCGTCTCGGTGGGCATGCAGCTCGACCTCGAGGCGCTGATCGAGCATATCCACTGGGTGCTGGCAGCGACCCTGGCGCTGCTGCTGCTCAAAACCGGGCTGCTCGCCCTTTCCGCCTGGCTGCTGCACCGGGACGCGCCCAATGCGCTGCGCGCCGGCATCTGCCTGTCCCAGGGCGGCGAGTTCGGCTTTGCGTTGCTGGCACTGGCGCTGAACCACCAGCTGATCGGCTCGGAGCTGCACGCGCTGGTCGTTGCGGTGATCATTTTCAGTATGCTGCTGACGCCGCTGCTGATCCGCTTCAGCGAACCGATCAGCCAGTTGCTGCTGCGTCACACCCGTAAATCGGAGTCCACCGAGCACCTGCCGCGGCCGAGCGCCGAGCTGGACGAACTGTCGGATCACGTCATCCTCTGCGGCTACGGCCGCGTCGGACAGGTGATCGCCCGCTTCCTGCAGCCACTGCAGATTCCCTACCTGATCATCGACAACGACCCGATGCGGGTGCAGGAAGCAGCGATGGCCGGCGAGCGCATATTCTATGGCGACGCGCGCCGCACCGACCTGCTCAAGTCGCTGGGCTCGGACCGCGCCCGACTGCTGATCCTGACCTTCCCGGACGACGCCGATGCGCTCAAGGCGCTGCAGGGCCTCAAGCACCATTTCCCGGACCTGCCGGTGCTGGTGCGCACCCAGGACGACGGCCGGCTGCAGCAGCTGATCGAGGCCGGTGCCACCGAAGTAATACCGGAAGCCCTGGAGGGCAGCCTGATGCTGGTGTCCCACGTACTGACGCTGCTGGACATTCCCCGCGCTGCCATCGAGGCACGGATCGGCCAGGTGCGCGAGGAGCGCTACCGGCTGCTGCACGGCTACTACCATGGCGCCCAGTCGCGCAAGCGCGACAAGCGCGGCGCCCAGGCCGAAGTGCTGCACCCGGTGATACTGGCTCCGGGCAGCCACGGGCCGGGGCACCGTATCGACGAGCTGGAGCTCGGGGTCGAGGTGGAGTCGATCCGGCGCGGCAGCGAGTTGCTCAGCGCACCGGAGACGGTCACGACGCTGGAGGATAACGACATCGTCATACTGCGCGGTTGCGTTGGCGACGTCGAAAAGGCCGAATCCCGGCTGCTGGCCGGATAGTCAGCTGTTACCCCGGGGCCTGGGCTGGTAAAATCCGCCGTTTTTGAATGCCGCCGACCCGCATACCGGCGTACCGAACGCTGAAAAGGAGCCGCCCTTGACCCGGATAGAATCGCTGCTGGATCTGATCGACCAGACCGGCGCCCGCTGTCGCCTGTTCGACCTGGGCCGCCGGGTCGGCAAGCTGACCTCCACCACCTTTGCCCGGGTCGAGCAGGGGCAGATCCCCTATCCCCAGCCTTACCTGCACCACGCCTGGATCGGCCTGCTGCTCTGGCACCCGGACAGCCCCGGACGCAACGCCGTCTGGTTTCTGAAGCTGCCGCTCGACGAACAGGGGTTTCTGGTGCAGGCCGTGCGCGACGACCTGCTGCACCGGCTGCTGCAGAACATCGGCGGACTGGTCGAGGGGAGCAGTGATGCGCTCACGGACAACCCCTTCTCGTTCAAGCCGGACGATGAAAAGATGGCGCTGTTCCACGCCCATGCGGGCCTGGTGCTGAAACAGCCTGCGTCGCGCTACTACGAATACGCCCAGCACTACTTCGCCGGCCAGCTGCAGCCGGAACTCTGGGGCAACCTCGGTTACCAGGGCATCGCCGATCTGGCGGTGCGACTGGACCAGGGACGCAACGAGGCGCTGTTGATCGACGCGGCCGCCTGGCTCCCGGTCGAACCGCTGTGCGCCCTGTGCCGGGCGCTGGAGCACGTCGAACCGGGACACCGGCTGATTCAGGCGCTGCAGCCACGGCTGGAGGCGGCGCTGGCCAGCGGGCGCGATGACGGCGGCCTGCTCGCCGCGCTGGTGCGTGCGGTGTCCAACAGCCCGTCGCAGACGCTGCGCAAGCAGTGGCTGGCGCGGGTGCTGGCCAGCCCGCGGGCACTGGAGGCGGAGGTGATCGTCGCGATCGCCACCCGCTGCTGCGACAGCCTGACAGATCCCGGGCTGCTGCAGCCCTTCCTCGAGCGCCTGGCCGCTGGCGAAGCGGGCCAGACGGGCTTTTCGAGGGTGCTGGCGGACCTGATGTTCATGCCGGCCCTGCGCGGACCCGTGATGGCCGCGCTGCGCAATCCGCAGCGCAGCGAAACCCTGTCGAAGGCGATTGGCGAGATGTTCGGGCAAGGCATGGGCAAGGCGTAACGCGGTTTATTGGTAATCCAGCGGCAGCTCGATATCGAGCCCCTTCTCCCGCGCCTCCTGCTGGGCATGGGCGCGGAAACGTTCCCGCACCTTCGAGCCCTTCGGCTTGGTCAGGTAGTACAGCAGCGAGGCGGCCACTTCCGGCGCCAGCCCCTGATCTTCGCCCCAGCGCTGGATAAAGGCCACCAGGGTGTTGTCGCGCTTGTCCGGCAGCGCGACCGGCACCGGCACCGACAGGTCCTCGCCGTCGCGCACGCGGCGCACCATCACGCCGTAGTGGTAGCGAAAGTCCGGAAACACCTGCTCCTGCTCCTCGGTCCGCAGGCGGAACCAGCCGGTGGCACGCCCTGTGTGGTACACGGCCGGGTGGCTCCACTGGTGCCGGGTCGGATGGTCGGCGTGCATGCAGGCCTCGTCATAGGCACGCTGCACGCCTGGCAGCCCGCGGGTGCCGAGGTCCTGCAGGATCTTGAGAAATTCCGAGATGGTGGGCATCCAGGCCAGCCGCTCCTTGCAGTGGTCGATCGCCGCCACCAGCTCGGCTTCGCCGTAGCCGCGCAGGCTCAGCGCCCACTCGCGCTTGGCGATGCGG
>QKGH01000312.1 GCA_003250495.1 Marinobacterium sp. | reverse complement strand
GGCATTGCCGGTCAGCGGCTGGTCGGTACGCAGCGCCTGTAACCGCTCGTAACTGGCCAGCTCGGGCCGCAGTTGGGCGTCGAGGGCCGCGATCTGCTCGCTGCTGCCGGCCATCAGGACACGGAACTGGGCCCGGCTGCCCGGAGCGAGCACGCCCGAGGCCTGCAGGTCGGCAGTGTTGATGATGATGTTCGGGCTCAGGCTGCGAAAGCCGGAGCCGCGGTCTGGCGAGCTGAGGATTTCGGCGCTGATCCACAGGTTCCGGTAACCCAGCAGCAGGCTGTCACCCGGCTTGAGACCCAGCTGTTGCAGCACTCTGGCTTCGACCCACACCTCTCCCGCGGCGGGCAGGTCACTGCTGTGCGCCGGCGTGGTGAGGATCTCGCCGCGCAGCGGATAGGGGGCGTCAGCGGCGCGTACGGAGACCAGCATCATCGCGTTCTCATCGCGGGCGGCGCTGATCATGCGCCACTGGCGGCGATCTGCTGCAGCCGCTCTGGCGGCAACGGGCGGGAGCTGGTCAGGATCAGGTCGGCGCCGAGCAGGGCCGCGCTTTCGCGCAGCAGCCCCCGCTCCAGGCGATCGCCGAGCAGCGTCAGCAGCGTGGTCAGCACGATGGCGATCCAACTGGCCAGCAGCAGCGCCCGCCATTCGGTGGTGCGCAGCTGGGTACGTAACTGGCGCCGGGCCAGGCGGCTCAGCGTGCTCATGCTCCGGCGACCTGCAGTTCGTGCAGGACGCCGCCCTGCAGCCGCACGCAGCGCTGGCAGCGCGCCGCCAGCTCACTGTCATGGGTAATCAGGATCAGCGTGGTACCCTGCTGACGGTTCAGGCTGAACAGCTGTTCGATGATCTTGGCCCCGGTCTCCTCGTCCAGGTTGCCGGTCGGCTCGTCGGCGAACAGCAGGGCCGGCTGGGTGGCGAAGGCGCGGGCGATCGCCACCCGCTGCTGCTCGCCGCCGGAGAGCTGGGCCGGGTAGTGCTCCAGTCGGTCGCCGAGGCCCACCTGCTGCAGCCAGTGCCGGGCCTGCGCCTCGCTGTCCTCGGCGGCGCGGATCTCCAGCGGCAGGCGGACGTTGTCGAGTGCGCTCAGCTCCGGCAGCAGGTGGAAGGACTGGAAGATAAAGCTGATCATCCTGGCGCGCAGTTCGGCGCGGCGGCGGTCGTCCAGCGATGACAGCGACTGGCCGTCGAACAGAATTTCGCCGCTGCTGGGGGTGTCGAGGCCGGCCAGCAGGCTCAACAGCGTCGATTTGCCGGCGCCGGAGCGACCGACAATGGCGAGGCTTTCGCCCTGGGCGACGCTCAGGTCGATATCGCTGAACAGCTCGACCCGGCCGCGGGCGCCAGTGAACTGTTTCGACACCCGGCGGGCTTCGATCAGCGGGTGGGGGGAAGATAAGGTCGTCATAATGCTCCCTGCTGGAGGAGAGGGCGCCGCGTCGGCGCCGTATTCGCGTACAGTATTGGCTATGAACCTTATCAGATGCGCCGGTTCCAAGCATGGCGTCGGATGAGCAGGGAGAGGGGATAATGAGACAGATGTTGGCGGCATTGCTGCTGTTGGGGTCGAGCCAGCTGTTCGCGGCGCCGGTACTGGTGCTGGGGGACAGTCTCGCGGCCGGTTACGGTATCGACCCGGCGCGGGGGTGGGTCAGCCTGCTGCAGCAACGCCTCGACAGCGAGGGCTATGACGCGCGGCTGATCAATGCCAGCGTCAGCGGCGAGACGACCAGCGGCGGCCTGAGCCGGCTGCCGGCGCTGCTGGCGCAGCACACTCCGGCACTGGTGCTGGTGGAGCTGGGGGCCAACGACGGTCTACGCGGCACGCCACTGGCGGTGATCCGCAGCAACCTGGAACAGCTGGTGCGCAGCAGTCGTGAGGCGGGCGCCCGGGTGTTGCTGATTGGCAACCGGCTGCCGCCGAACTATGGTGCGCGCTACACCGAAGGGTTCTTCGCCCTGTTCGGCGAGGTGGCGCAGGCGGAACGGGTGGCACTGGTGCCGTTCCTGCTCGACGGCGTCGCGTTGGACTGGGATCTTATGCAGAGCGATGGACTGCACCCGACCGAACGGGCCCAGGGGCAGTTGCTGGAAACGGTATGGCGGGAGTTGCAGCCGGTGCTGCAGGATCTCGCATTGGCACCCAGTGGCGCCTGATACGAGGATGGAAAAGAAAAAGGCGCCTTTCACGGCGCCTTTTCGCTAGCGGGAGCGGGTGACCGCCCCAGCCTGGAGTAGTGTGGGGATCAGGCCGCCAGGTTGGCGTTGACGAATTCCCAGTTCACCAGTGCCCAGAACCCTTTCAGGTAATCCGGACGCACGTTGCGGTAGTCGATGTAGTAAGCGTGTTCCCACAGGTCGACGGTCAGCAGCGCAGTCTGGCCGCTGGTCATCGGCGTGCCGGCGTTGCTGGTGTTGACGATCTCCAGGGAGCCGTCGGCGGTTTTGACCAGCCAGGTCCAGCTGGAGCCGAAGTTGTTGACCGCTTTGTCGTTGAACTCCTCCTGGAACTTCTCGAAAGAGCCCCACTTGGCGTTGATCGCGTCGGCGATCGCACCGGTCGGCGCGCCGCCGGCGTTCGGTGCCAGGCAGTTCCAGTAGAAGGTGTGGTTCCAAACCTGAGCTGCGTTGTTGAACACGCCGCCGGCCGGAGCGGATTTGATGATCTCTTCCAGAGACTTGCCTTCGAACTCGGTACCCGGAACCAGACCGTTCAGTTTGACCACGTAGGTGTTGTGGTGCTTGCCGTAGTGGTATTCCAGGGTCTCAGCAGAGATATGGGGTTCCAGAGCGTCCTTTGCGTAAGGCAGTGCGGGCAGTTCAAAGCTCATAGTTATTCACCTTAATTCAATGACAGGTTGTGTGGCGCCGAATCGGGTTACGGTCGCCATTAGCATAAAACTGGGTTGGCCGATCACTTCACCCTCGGCACCCCCGGCGGTGTCCCGATCATAACATCGAAATCGGTCAGTATCATGGCACAGTTTGTGGCGCTATTAGCGCGTCATCCGGGCCAGGTGTGCGACTAAAGTTAGCTGAAAGGGGGCGGCCGACTCAATAGAATGGGGGCGATAACAACAACTACAACCGAAGGGTGGGCAACGGCGATGGGTAAGGTGTTTCTGTGGATGGCGGTGGTGCTGTTTGGCATCTATCTGGTCAAGACCCAGTATCTGGGCTCGAAAACCTGGGAGCCGTTCCGCGACGGTTGCCTGGCAGCGGGCGGGGCGAGTGAGGCGCAGTGTAGCTGTCTGGCGGATTATATCCACGAGCGCTTCAGCGACCAGGAGGTGCAGCGGATCATGAATAATCAGGTCACCGATCCAGTATTCACCCAGCGCGTGAACACGGCGGTGCAGGCCGGTACCCTTGCCTGCCGCAGCCCCGGGGCCTGATTCAGTCGGGCAGGGCGTCGTGGGTTTCCAGCCAGTGGCGGGCCAGGAATAGCGCTGCCACGGCGCGCCCTTCGCAAAACTCCTCCAGCTGCGCCAGCTCCTCGAGCTGGTCGAACGGCCAGCGCACCAGCTCCAGCGGCTCCGGTTCGTCGCCTTCGAGCTGGCTCGGGTACAGATCCAGCGCCAGGATCACATCCATACGGTGACCCATATAGTTGGGTGCCGAACTCATCCGCTTCAGCGGATACAGTTGCCGCGCGCCGAAGCCGACCTCCTCCTGCAGCTCGCGGTTGGCCGCGGTCAGCGCATCCTCGCCGGGATCGATCAGCCCCTTGGGCAGGGTCAGGACATATTCGTGCAGGCCGGCGGCGTACTCCCGGATCAGCAGCAGTTCGTTCTCGGCGGTGAGGGCGACCACCATCACCGCGCCCTGACCCCGGGCGGCCAGACGTTCGAAACGCCGCTCGGCACCGTTGCTGAAGCGCAGGTCGATCGCCTCGATTTTGAACAACCGGCTTTCGGCCACGGGCGTCAACTTCAAAATATCGGGTTTACGCGGCATACTGGCGATCCTGTTGGCAGCAGTAAAATACTGAGTCTTCCCTGATTATGCTGGATTGGCAAGAGATCGATACGGTACTCCTGGATATGGATGGTACCCTGCTCGATCTGCATTTCGATTCCCACTTCTGGCTCGAGTTCCTACCCCTTAAGTATGCCGAAAAGCATGGGTTGGACCCCGAGCAGAGCCGTGCGCCGCTGATCGAGCGGATCATGTCGCTGCGCGGTTCCCTGGAGTGGTACTGCCTGGACTACTGGAGCCGCGAGCTGGACCTGCCGTTGGCGGAGCTGAAACGCGAGGTGGCCGATCGTATCGGGTTTCGCCCCGGCGCGGAGCGCTTCCTGGCGGCACTGCGGCGGCTGGGCGTACGCTCACTGATTGTCACCAACGCCCATCCCGACAGTCTCCGGCTGAAAATCGAGCGCACGGCGATCGACCAGCTGGTCGATCTGGTGGTCTGCTCGCACGACTTTGGCGTGCCGAAAGAGGATCAGCGGTTCTGGTCTATGCTGAGGGAGGTGGAGCCGTTCAATCCGGCCCGCACCCTGCTGATCGACGACAGCCTGTCGGTACTGACGGCGGCGCGCCAGTACGGCATCCGCCATCTGCTGGCGATCTCCCAGCCCGACAGCCGGGCGCCGTTGCGCGATACCGGTGAGTTCGAGGCGGTAAACGATCTGACCGAGGTATTACCCGTTACATGAACAAGGATTCACACCTCCCGCACGATGAGCGGGTGCGTCTCGACAAGTGGCTGTGGGCCGCGCGTTTCTACAAGACCCGGGCGCTGGCGAAAGAGATGATCGAGGGCGGCAAGGTGCATTACGACGGCCAGCGCGCCAAGTGCAGCAAGATGGTCGAGATCGGCGCCAAGCTGCAGATTCGCCAGGGCAACGAGGAAAAAACGGTCGAGGTGCTGGCGTTGTCCGATCAGCGCCGCGGTGCGCCGGAGGCGCAGAAACTGTACCGCGAAACCGAGGAGAGTGTCCGCGCCCGCGAGCAGCAGGCGCTGGAGCGCAAGCAACTGGGTAGCGGTCCCGACCATCGTCCCAACAAGAAAAGCCGGCGCGAACTGCTGCGCGTCAAGGGCAGTTGGGACTGAAACGTCATCCCGCGGCGTGTAAAAACGCCGATGGGGTGATCATCGAAACGGCTATCGGCTAAAATAGCCGTTTTATTCCAACCTATCGTCGTCGTTCACGCACACCTGCGGAGCCAGGCAGGGGCGGGAGCGGGACGGTAGCTCTCCGGTTGCAGGTCATAATGAGTAATTCCGATCAGATACAGCGCATCCTCTTCGACCAGATCGATGTGCGCGGTGTCGTTGCCCGCCTCGAGGACAGTTATGCACAGGTGCTGTCGCGGGCCGAATATCCCCCCGTGATCCAGCGCGTGCTGGGTGAGATGCTGGCGGCCGTCAGCCTGCTGAGTTCCACGCTGAAGCTTGAGGGACGGTTGATCCTGCAGGCGCAGGGTGAGGGCGCGCTGAAGATCCTGATGGCCGAGTGCAACCATCTCCACGATCTGCGGGCCATCGCCCGTTACGACGGCGATATCGCCGACGACGCGGCGTTTAACGAACTGCTGGTCAACGGTCGCCTGGCGCTGACCATCGAGCCCGAACAGGGGCAGCGTTACCAGGGGGTGGTTCCGCTCGAAGGGGCAACATTGGCGGCCTGTCTGGAAAGTTATTTCCGCCAGTCCGAGCAGCTGCCGACGATGATCCGGCTGGTCGCGGATGGCGCGCAGGCGGCGGGGCTGTTGCTGCAGGTGCTGCCGGCGGCTGGCCACGGTAGCGATGACTGGCAGCGCATCAGCATGCTGGCCGCGACGCTGACCGATGCCGAGTTGCTGGAACTTGATAACGAAACCATGCTCTACCGTCTGTTCCATGAGGAACAGTGCCGTCTGTACGAGCCCGAGCCGCTGCAGTTCCGTTGCGACTGTTCGCGGGCCCGCAGTGCCGGAGCGCTGCAGATGATGACGGAAGAGGAGTTGTTGTCACTGGCGCAGGAGCATGGCGGCACGATAGAGGTGACCTGCCATTTTTGTAACGAATTGTACCGCTTCGACAGCGCCGATATCCGTGCGCTGTTCAGCAATGGCGGGCCGATAGAGCCCTCCGACAGTATCCACTGAGGTGGCGGCTGGGACGCCGTTACTAGGGTTAATGAGAGCGATTCCGGATTATCCCATTGCTCTCTTTTTATGCAATAATGCGCCTCCAGAATAATAAATATGCCCTGCGAGCCGGGGGATAACCGGACGCAGCAGACTTTATTGCTTTCAGGTAAATTTGGCGCTTAGCCAAGGGAATCAGGTAATGACCAAAGACAACGTCAATCAGGTACACGTGAATCCGACGCCGGCTGAACTGATCGAGCGGGCGATTGCACGTAACGAGGGTGTTCTGGCTGACACCGGGGCATTGGTGGTAACCACTGGCAAGCGTACCGGTCGCTCGCCGATGGATCGTTTTATCGTCGAAGAGCCGAGCACAGCGGATGTGATCGACTGGGGCAACATCAACCGCCCGTTCGACGCTGACAAATTTGACGCGCTTTGGGGTCGGGTTGAAGAGTATCTGGCGGATCAGGAACACTTCGTTTCCCACGTCCACGTCGGTTCCGATCATAACCACTACCTGCCGGTGAAGATGACGACCCAGACCGCCTGGCAGAATCTGTTCGGCCTGAATCTGTTTATCCGGCCGCACGAATACAACCCGAAGGGCAAAGAGGAGTGGCAGGTCCTCAACGTCTCCGGTTTCGTTTGTGAACCCGAGCGTGACGGTACCAAGTCCGATGGTTGCGTGATCCTGAACTTTGCCAAGCGTAAGGTGCTGATCGCCGGTATGCGTTACGCCGGTGAGATGAAGAAGGCGATGTTCTCGGTGCAGAACTTCCTGCTGCCGGAGAAGGATGTACTGCCGATGCACTGCTCGGCCAACATCGGTGAAGATGGTTCCACTACCCTGTTCTTCGGTCTGTCCGGTACCGGTAAAACCACCCTGTCCGCCGACCCGACCCGTTACCTGATCGGCGATGACGAGCACGGCTGGGGCAAGGGCGTGGTGTTCAACATCGAAGGCGGTTGCTACGCCAAGACCATCAACCTGAGCAAGAAAAACGAACCGATCATCTGGGACGCTATCCGTTTCGGCGCCATCGTCGAAAACGTGGTGCTGGATGAGAAGCGTCGCGCCGACTACCACGACGTGTCGCTGACCGAAAACGGTCGCTGCGCCTACCCGCTGGAGCACGTCGAGAAGCGCTCCGCCACCAACATGGGCGAAGAGCCGGATTCCATCGTATTCCTGACCTGCGACCTGACCGGGGTGTTGCCGCCAGTATCGGTGCTGAGTAAGGAAGCCGCTGCGTACCACTTCCTGTCCGGTTACACCGCACTGGTCGGTTCTACCGAGATGGGTTCCGGCGGTGGCATCAAGTCCACCTTCTCCACCTGCTTCGGTGCGCCCTTCTTCCCGCGCCCGGCCCACGTTTACGCCGATCTGCTGATCAAGCGTATCGAAGAGTTCGGTTCCAAGGTCTATCTGGTCAACACCGGCTGGACCGGCGGTTCCTACGGTACCGGCGAACGTTTCAGCATCCCGACGACGCGCGCCATCATCAGCGCGATCCAGAACGGCAAGTTGAAGGACTGCCAGACCGTTCACCTGGACGGTATCAACCTGGATGTGCCGGTCGAGTTGCAGGGTGTCGACAGCAAGCTGCTGAACCCGCGTGAGACCTGGGCCGACAAGGCTGCCTACGATGCCGAAGCGGGTAAGCTGATTGGCCAGTTCGTCGAGAACTTCAAGAAGTTCGACGGCGTTTCCGACGCGATTCAGGCGGCGGGTCCGCAGCTGTAACAGCGGAACCCCAGAGCCAAAAACGCCCCTCGATGAGGGGCGTTTTTTTTGCCGGCGCGGCGGGGCCTAGTTGACCTTCAGGCGGTAATCGATGGCGCGCAGGTACTCCGCCTCCTGCTCCAGGTCGGCGCGGGTGAGCGGGTGGCGCTCGAGCCAGCCACTGGGAAAGGTCAGGTTCAGGCGCTGCTCGGACACCTCCAGCGTCAGCGTCGGTAGCCGTGAACTGCTGCGGCTGCGATGCAGCAGGACGGCGAGGCGCAGCAGCAGGCAGAGCTTCTGGTAGGGGGTCTGTTTGTGCTGGGGCAGGGCGCGGAACTCTTCGCGGGGAAATTTGCGTCGATGGCCGCGGGCCAGGAACGCCAGCAACTGCTGCTCCAGCGTGGTGAAGCCCGGCAGGTCGGCGTGCTGCAGCATATAGGCGCTGTGCTTGTGGAACTGGGTATGGGCGATGGTGAGGCCGATCTCATGGGTGTGCGCGGCCCAGCTCAGCATGTCGTGATAGGCCGGGTTCAGCAGTCCCCACTGCTGGCGCACCTGGCCCAGCAGGACCAGTGCCGTACCGGCGATGCGCTGGGCCTGCCCGGCATCGACGTGATAGCGCTGCATCAGGGCGCGGATGGTGCGTTCGCGGACATCCTCGTGGCGCAGCCGGCCGGCCATGTCATACAGCAGACCCTCGCGCAGCGCACCGTCGGAAAACTGCATCGCCTCGATGTCCAGGGAGTCGAAGATCCCCTGCAGTATCGCGACCCCCGCCGGCAGCACGGCGCGGCGCTCCGGCTTGATGCCGTCGATATCGATCAGCGCCGCCTCGCCGGTCTGGATCAGGCGGTCGCGGACGCTGTCCAGCCCCTCGCGGGTGATCGTATCGCCATGACCCAGTGCCAGGCAGGCCTGGCGCACCGCTTTGACGGTACCGGAGGAGCCGATCGTACTTTGCCAGCCCAGGCGCCGATAGTCGCGGCGGATCGACAGTAGCTCGCGAGCGGCGGTGGTGCGTGCCGCAGCCATCGCGGCGGCGCTGATCTTGCCGTCGCTGAAGAAGTCCCTGGTGTAGCTGACACAACCCATGTGCAGGCTCTCCAGCTTCAACGGTTCGAAGCGGGAGCCGATGATGAATTCGGTGCTGCCGCCGCCGATATCGATCACCAGGCGGCGATCGCCGTCGTCGGCCAGGGTATGGGCGACGCCGAGGTAGATCAGACGGGCCTCTTCGCGTCCGGCGATCACCTCGATGGGGGTGCCGAGGATCTGGTCGGCGCGTTCGATAAACTGGTGTGCGTTCTTGGCCTCGCGCAGGGCGTTGGTGCCGACGATACGGATCGATTCGCGGGGCAGCTCCGCCACGCGCTGGGCAAAACGGCTCAGACAGTCGAAGCCGCGCTGCTGGGCGTCGTCATCGAGCATGCCCCGGGCGTCGATACCCGCGCCCAACTGCACCTTTTCCGACATCACGTCCAGCGGTTTGAGTTCGCCGTCGGTGACGCGGGCCACTACCATGTGAAAACTGTTGGAACCCAGGTCGATCGCTGCCAGCAGCGATTCTCCGGTCTCTGTTTTGGGTGCGGTTTCCTGTTGTTCGAGCATCTTCGGTGTGATTCTCCGCAGCAACGATCTAAATGCTGAAGAGCGGAGCAGGGCGCTGGGCCTGGCCCTCGCTTCGCGGTTCAGGCAAGGGTATCAGAACTCGCCAACCGGCGCAGGCGTGAAAATGTTACAGAAATAAGCGGGGCGGGCGGGGAGCCGGAATAGCGGGTGTTCACATTGTTTTCCGGCTGGTGGTATCATCAAGCATAACGTTTTTAACGCACCAGGTGCACTGGAGAGTAGAAACAATGAGTGAGAACATCGTAGGCGTCACCGATGCGACTTTCGAAGAGGAAGTTCTGAAGGCAGAAGGTGCGGTTCTGGTGGATTATTGGGCCGAATGGTGCGGTCCGTGCAAAATGATTGCCCCGGTCCTCGAAGAGATCGCGAAAGAGTATGAAGGGCGGGTCAAGGTTTGCAAACTCAATATCGATGAGAACAACGAAACCCCGCCGAAATTCGGCATCCGGGGTATCCCGACCCTGATGCTGTTCAAAGGCGGTAACGTCGAAGCGACCAAGGTGGGTGCACTGTCAAAGTCCCAGCTGGCCGCGTTTATCGACGCGAACCTCTAAGCGTCGCTCCTTGGAAAGCGCAGTGTCTCAGTTTGTCGGCGCTGCGTTTTCTGAGAGTTATGCTGGACAGCAGTACCCTTAGGCTTTATATTTCCTTTCACTTATCTGTCCGGCCTGGACGTTCGATTCAGGCAACGGTCTGAACGCACACTGTTTTTCTTCCGACTAACCTAACCTTCCGGTTTCCAGCCTGATTACAGCTACTGGTGGCTGCTTCCAAATATTATGAATCTTACCGAACTCAAGCTTAAAAGTGTTCCGGAACTTCTGGATATCGCTAGTGAAATGGGCCTCGAGAATATGGCCCGCTCCCGCAAGCAGGATGTGATCTTCGCGATACTGAAGAAACACGCCAAGAGCGGGGAGGACATCTACGGTGACGGTGTACTCGAGATTCTGCAGGATGGCTTCGGTTTCCTCCGCTCCGCAGACTCCTCCTACCTCGCCGGTCCCGACGATATCTACGTTTCCCCCAGCCAGATCCGCCGCTTCAACCTCCGCACCGGGGACACTATTTCAGGTAAGATTCGGCCGCCGAAGGATGGCGAGCGCTATTTCGCGCTGCTGAAGGTCGACCAGATCAACTACGACCGTCCGGAAAACGCCAAGAACAAGATCCTGTTCGAGAACCTGACGCCGCTGTTCGCGCAGAAGCGTTTGCGTATGGAGCTGGGTAACGGCAGCACCGAAGATATCACCGCCCGTGTTATCGACCTGGTCTGCCCGATGGGTAAGGGGCAGCGCGCGCTGATCGTCTCCCCGCCGAAAGCCGGTAAGACGCTGATGCTGCAGAACATTGCCAACAGCATCACCCGTAACAACCCCGAGTGCCACCTGATCGTACTGCTGATCGACGAACGCCCGGAGGAGGTGACCGACATGCAGCGCACCGTGCGCGGCGAAGTGGTGGCCTCCACCTTCGACGAACCGCCGTCACGCCACGTGCAGGTCGCCGAGATGGTGCTGGAAAAGGCCAAGCGCCTGACCGAGCACAAGAAGGACGTGGTGATCCTGCTCGACTCCATCACCCGTCTGGCTCGTGCCTACAACACCGTGATCCCGTCCTCCGGCAAGGTGCTGACCGGTGGTGTCGATGCGCATGCCCTGGAGCGCCCGAAACGCTTCTTCGGTGCCGCGCGTAACATCGAAGAGGGCGGCAGCCTGACCATCATCGCCACCGCGCTGGTCGATACCGGCTCGAAAATGGACGAGGTTATCTTCGAGGAGTTCAAGGGTACCGGTAACTCCGAGGTGCACCTGGACCGCAAGATCGCTGAACGGCGTGTGTTCCCGGCGATCAATATCCGCCGCTCCAGCACCCGCCGCGAGGATCTGTTGACCACCGAAGAGGAGCTGCAGCGCATGTGGATTCTGCGCAAGCTGCTCGATTCGATGGAGGATACGGCCGCCACCGAGTTCGTTATCGACAAGCTGAAGGACTTCAAGACCAACGACGAGTTCTTCCAGTCGATGAAGCGCAAGTAAGTCCAGCGATCATTGCCGGAAAAGCGAGCCAGCGGAGCGCCGATGCGTGCTTCGCGGCTCGCTTTTTTCGTTTCAGGACGGCGCACAGCGTCTGTCGATTCGATCCTGCGCCGTCTCGCGGCCCGTAACGGGCTGACGGCGGCAGCGCGGGTTGTGCCATAATCCGAACCCTTGCATAAATCCATTAACACCAGCAAAAGGCCAAATTGCTGATGAGTAACCCCAAGTACAAGGATCTGCGCGACTTCATCAAGATGCTGGAGGCGCGCGGCGAGTTGAAACGGATCAAGGCCGAGGTCGATCCCTACCTGGAGATGACCGAGATTAGCGACCGCACACTGCGCGCCGCCGGTCCGGCGCTATTGTTCGAGAACCCCAAGGGTTACGACTACCCGGTGCTGACCAACCTGTTCGGTACGCCGGAGCGGGTGGCGTTGGGGATGGGGGAGGAGTCGGTGACGGCGCTGCGCGAGGTCGGCACGCTGCTGGCACAGCTGAAGGAACCGGAACCGCCGCGCGGTATGAAGGATGCCTGGGACAAGCTGCCGCTGTACAAGCAGGTGCTGAACATGGGGCCCAAGGTGGTCAAGAACGCGCCCTGCCAGTACACGGTGGTGGAGGGCGAGGCGGTCGATCTGTACCGGTTGCCGATCCAGACCTGCTGGCCCGGCGACGCAGGTCCCCTGGTGACCTGGCCGCTGGTGGTGACGCGGGGGCCGAACAAACCGCGCCAGAACCTGGGGATCTACCGCCAGCAGCTGATCGGCCGTAACAAGCTGATCATGCGCTGGCTGGCGCACCGCGGCGGCGCGCTCGATTTCCGCGAATGGCAGCAGCAGCATCCGGGCGAACGCTTTCCGGTGGCGGTAGCGCTGGGCGCCGATCCGGCGACGATCCTCGGCGCCGTGACACCGGTGCCCGATACGCTGTCCGAATATGCCTTTGCCGGGCTGCTACGCGGCGGCAAGACCGAGGTGGTGCAGTGCATAGGCAGCGATCTGCAGGTGCCGGCCAGTGCCGAGTTCATCCTCGAAGGCTATATCGATTCCGAGGAGCTGGCCGACGAGGGGCCGTTTGGCGACCACACCGGCTATTACAACGAGGTGGATCGTTTCCCGGTGTTCACCGTGGAGCGGATCACCCACCGCGAACGGCCGATCTACCACAGCACCTATACCGGGCGTCCGCCCGACGAACCCGCGGTACTCGGCGTAGCGCTGAACGAGGTGTTCGTGCCGATCCTGCAGAAGCAGTTTCCGGAGATCGTCGATTTCTACCTGCCGCCGGAGGGGTGCTCCTACCGCATGGCGGTGGTGACGATGAAGAAGCAGTACCCCGGCCACGCCAAGCGGGTGATGATGGGGGTCTGGTCTTTCCTGCGCCAGTTCATGTACACCAAGTTCGTCATCGTCTGCGACGACGACGTCAATGCGCGCGACTGGAAGGATGTGATCTGGGCGATCACCACGCGGATGGACCCGAGCCGCGACACGCTGCTGATCGACAACACGCCGATCGACTACCTCGATTTCGCCTCGCCGGTCTCCGGACTGGGGTCGAAGATGGGGATGGACGCGACCAACAAATGGCCCGGGGAGACGAGCCGCGAATGGGGCGTGCCGATCCAGATGGACGCGGCGGTCAAGGCGCGGGTCGATCTGCTGTGGGACGAGCTGGATATCCTGCCCAAATGAGTTCGAGCGACGCCGCATGCTGGCAGGTGGAGCTGGTCGACGAGCAGCTCCGCGTGACCCTGCCCGCCGACAGGCCGCTGTTGGAATCCCTGCGTGCCGAGGGGGTGAAGTTGCGCCACGCCTGCCGCAACGGCGCCTGCGAGATCTGCGCGGTGCAACTGCTCAGCGGTACCGTGCAGCAGCGTTATCCGGCCGGCAGCTTCAGCGGTGGCGACGAGCAGGAGCCGCCGCTGATCCTGTTGTGTACCGCCTATCCGCGTAGCGATCTGCGGCTTCGGTTGATGCCCTACGCCCGGGGGCGCTAGGTCGCGACAAGAAACAAGGCCCGCATCGGCGGGCCTTGTCGTGTCAGTGGGCTTTCCGGGTCAGCTTGTCCAGCATCCCCATGGCAAAGGCCGACGTGACGAAGGTCAGGTGGATCAGCACATACCAGAGCAGCTTGTCGTTGCTGACGTTTTCGGCGTTCATGAACACCTTGAGCAGGTGGATCGACGAGATCGCGACGATGGAGGCGGCGACCTTGTTCTTCAGGCTGTTGGTATCGAGGGTGCCGAGCCAGCTCAGCTTTTCCGAGTTCTCGTCCAGGTCCATGCGTGATACGAAGTTCTCGTAACCGGAGAACATCACCATGACCAGCAGGCCGCTGACCAGCGAGATATCGATCAGCGACAGCACCACCAGCACGATATCCGCCTCTGCGATCTCGGTGACATGCGGCAGCAGATGGACGATCTCCTGGAAAAACTTGATGGCCAGCGCGATCAGCGCCAGGCTCAGGCCGAGATAGATCGGGGCCAGCAGCCAGCGGCTGGCATACATCAGACGTTCGAACGGTCGCTCAAACATGTTCATACCTGTGTGTGTTTTGACGGGAGTCGCGGGGTAAGAGTCCGCAGAGGCGGCCCGCTTCAACGCGAACCGGGCCGCCCTGCGCGAATGTTACCCGACCTTCATGACGCGCGGGTGGATTGGGCGTCCGGCAGCGGCAGGGCCGGCAGCGGTCCGTTACTGAGCTCGAACCCGGAGGCGCTCAGTTTACCCGCACGCTCCTGCTGGCCGAGGCTGGCCAGCAAACGGCTAAGTTCGGCGTAGGCCTGGGCATCGGGTTGCAGTTTGAGACTGCTTTCCAGGTGCTTGGTGGCGCTGCCCCAAAGCTGATTCAGCATCGACAGTCGGCCCAGGGTCAGCTCCAGCGCGGCATTGTCCGGGTGTTTACCAACCCAGCTCTTGGCCGTTTCCAGCTGGCGGTGGGGATCGCTGCTGGCGATGCAGCCATACACCGTGACCAGGTCATTGTCCCACTCCTGCCGAATCCGCTCGCGCAGCAGTTTTTCCGCCTCGTTGGGGTTGCCGGAGTCGGCGACCAGGCGCGCGTAGTCGGCGATCAGGCCGGCGTTGTGGGTGCAGCTCGGCGGCAGGTTCTGCCAGGTCAGGGCCAGCGCGTGCAGGCGCGCCTTGCTTTCGGCTTCCGCCGGCAGCTTGTCCAGGCTGGCACTCAACAGATGGCGGGCGACCTCCAGCTCCAGGGCGCGGATCTGGTCGAGCGGTAACGCCTCCTGACGGCGCAGTTCCGGCAGCAGTTGCTGCAGTCCCTGCCAGTCGTTCAGGTTCTGGTAGGCCTGCTTCAGCAAGCGCAACACATAGCTGTGCTTGGGCGCCCGTTTCTTCAGTTGCAGCAGCGTGGCCAGGGCCGGTTCATACTGTCCCCGTGCCAGCTGGATCTGCGCCTGGACGATGCCGATGGCGACCTCGGCCTTGGGCGTCGCGGCGCGGGCCTTCTGCAGCAGGCTATCGGCGGCGCCGGCATCACCCTGTTCGTGGGCGGCCTTGGCGGCGGCCAGGTAGTTGATCAACGGCTGTTCGGAGCGTTCGGCGGCCTGGGTCAGCGCGCGTTGCGCCCTGCGCCAGTCGCCCTCGGACAGTGCCATCAACCCCTTCAGGGTGCGTGACTGGGCGATGCGCTGATTGCGCTGCCCACGCCAGTTGCGCAGGCGCTGGGCCGGCAGCCGGGCGTGTTGCAGCAGGTTCAGCAGCCAGTGCAGCAGTGCGAAGCCGACGATCGCCATCAGCAGCAGCACCCACAGGCTGGTTTCGACAGTGGTGTTGCGGTACGACAGCAGTACGTAACCGGGATCCTGGATCATCAGCTGTCCGAGCCAGGCACCTGCCAGCAGCAGGAGCAGCAGGGCGAAGAAGAAGCGTTTCATCGACCCGCCTCCTGTTTCAGCCTCGCCATGTCGCTCAGATAGCTCTTCAGGCTGGTCAGCGATCCGGAGATGTCCGGCAGTTCAGGGGCGACCTCGATACCTTTCAGGTCGGCGATGCCGCGCAGCAGTGCCGTGGTGGTGGCATCTTTCGGGTCGAAGTAGCTGGCGATCCAACGTTCCGCCTTCTCCAGGCTGGTATCGAATGCCCGTTGCTTGCGCTGCAGCAGGGACAGTTGGGCCTGCTCCAGCATCAAGTGCAGGTTCTGCTGCAGGTAGTAGGTCTGCTCCGGCGACAGCAGCGGTTCTACCGGCTCGTCGCGGTGCTGGATCACCACCAGCTTGTCGAACTTGTCCAGCGCCTTGTTCCAAGCGGCCCGGGCGCCCTCGCTCCAGCTCTGCTCGACCGCTTCCGGCGTGATCTCTTCGAGCATCGCCGGCAGCTTGCGTTTGTCGGTCAGCGGCGTCACGCGCAACTGATCGACCTGGCTGTTCAGGGCGTCCAGCTTCAGGTAAACCCCCTCGGCATCCAGCACCGGCACCGCTTCGAGGGCGGCGATATCCTGGGCCAGAGCCTTGCGTACCTCGTACAGCGTGACGTCGTCGCTTTCGCGCAGGATCTGGTCGGTGGCCTTCAGCAGCGTCAGGGCGCCGCTGGCGGTCTGTTCCATCAGTACGCGCTGGTTGGCCAGGCGCAGCAGGTATTCCGCTTCCGCCAGCAGCCAATCCTTGCGCGAAACCTCCTGCGTCGCGCTGACCTGCTTGATCGCATCGGTCAGGCGCTGCTGCAGCTCGGCGATATTCTGCTGCCCGGCATCGGAGCGGGCCTGCAACTGGCCGAGCTGCTGGCTGACTGCCGCAATACGATCGGCCACCGTCGTCTCGGTACGGGCCAGTGAGGTTTCGACCTGCTGGGTCAGCGCGGTTTGGCTGCTGCTACTGCTCTGCTGCAACTGCCAGCCCTGCCAGTACAGGTAACCGGTGCCGCCCAGGGCCACGAGCGACAGCAGCAGGCCCAGTTTGCCGGGCCAGGTGGCGCCGCTTTTGGTCGCCTTACTGTTGGCTGATGGCGGCGTCGGCTTGGCGCTGCCGGTGCCGGATGCGGCGGCAGGTTCAGCAGGGGCGGGTTGTTCGCGCGGGGGCGTGCTGTGTTGCGGTGCGGTGTCCTGGGGTTGCTGCTCGTCTTTCTTGTCGGTGTCGTTCATGCCATTGCTTCCACTCAGTCGGCAGACTCTGCTAAGGGCGCTGCTGGATCAGGAGGCCCCCCTGGCCGACAGCAGCGCGCGGATCATGGCGTCGTCGTCGGCGCCCTCCGCAACCTCGATTCGGGTGAAGCCCCGGGCCTGTGCCATTGCGGCGACACGTTGGCTGGGGACGATGATCTGTATCCGCAGAAGCGCTGCATCGCTGCCCGCCAGTTGCAGCAGGTTGTTCAGCGCTTCGCCACTGGTTATCAGAATAACGGATAACTCTTGGCCATATATAGTACTTTTGATAAGTGCCGGGGCGTAGTCGGGGCAGCGGCGACGGTAGAGATCGACATAGTCGATCTGGGCGCCGCGCGCGCGCAGGGTCTCGGCCAGCAGCTCGCGACCGCCTTCGCCGCGCAGGATCAGAAACTTCTGGCCCTGGATCTGCGCCAGCGCCGGGTCCTGTAGCAGCGCCTCGGAATCGTCACCCGCCGCGCTGTGGTAAGCCTCGATCTGCTCCCGGCGCAGGGCGGCGGTGGTGGCGGCGCCGATGGCGAACCAGTGCACGCCCAACGGCAGCTGCGGCCAGTAGTCGTGAATCCATTGCGCGCCGAGCCGGGCGGCGTTGGCGCTGATGAAGATCACCCCCTGGTACAGGTCCAGGTCGAGGATCCTGCTCTTGATCGCCTGGTAAGCGCCCGCGTCCTGTTCGTCGATGGCGGCGATCTCGATCAGCGCTAACTCGCCGACCTCGGCGCCCAGCGCCTTGAGCTTGGCGACTTGGCCGGCGGCCTGGTGCGCCGGGCGGGTGACCAGCACCCGGCACCCGCGCAGTGGGAGGTGGGTCTCGCTCATGGCTCAGCCGCGCTCGGCGTAGACTGCCTTGAGGATCTCGTCGGCACCGGCGGCCAGCAGGCGCTCGGCCAGCGCGATGCCGAGCTGCTCGGCATCGGCGCTGTCACCGCGAATCTCGTCGCGCAGCACCAGGGTGCCGTCCGGGCGGCCGACCAGTCCGCGCAGCCAGAGCTGATCGTTATCCTCCAGCACGGCGTAGCAGCCGATCGGCACCTGACAACCACCCTCCAGGCGGCGGTTCAGTGCGCGCTCGGCCAGCACCCGGGTGGCGGTCGGGCTGTGGTGCAGCGGCTTGAGCAGCGCGAGCAACTCCTGGTCGTCGAGGCGGCACTCGATACCGACCGCGCCCTGTCCGCCGGCCGGCAGGCTCTGTTCCAGTGCGATCTCGCTGCGGATCCGCTGCTGCAGTTCGAGACGGACCAGGCCGGCGGTGGCGAGAATGATGGCGTCGTAGTCGCCGGCGTCGAGTTTGCCCAGGCGGGTCTGCACGTTGCCGCGCAGCGTCAGTACCTGCAGGTCGGGACGGCGCTCGCGCAGCTGCACTTCGCGGCGCAGCGAGGAGGTGCCGACCCGGGCGCCGGCCGGCAGCGCGTCCAGGTCCGCATACTGGTTGCTGACGAAGGCGTCGGTGGGGCGCTCGCGCGGGCAGATCACGGCGAGGCCGAGGCCGGCCGGGAACTCCATCGGCACATCCTTCATCGAGTGCACGGCGATGTCCGCCTCACCGGCCAGCAGCGCGCTTTCCA
>QKGH01000342.1 GCA_003250495.1 Marinobacterium sp. | reverse complement strand
TACGCAGGGTCTGTCCCGCCTTGACCATACCGATGTAGTAATCGCCGGCATCAATCTGAGTACGGGATAGCGCCAGGTCCGGCTGGGGTGAGCTTTCGGTCAGCATGGCTGTCTCCTTATTTTCCCAGGTGGTACAGGGCGTTGTTGTGGAAGCCGCGGCGGTTTTCCGGGCGGAAGTTCAGGCAGTAATCGTCGTCGGCCACCGGCTCGGCTTCACCGAGTTCGATTCGCACCGGTTTGCGCGGATACTCGGCAGCACTGTTAAGCGGGTGCGGACAGGTGTGCAGCAGCACCAGGGTGTCCATCTCGAAGCGCAGCGTGACGCTGCTGCCCGGCGCACTGTGCCCGTCGACCAGGCTCATGTTGCCCGCGGCATCGGCCGCCACCTTGCTGAACCAGTTCAGGTTGGCCGCCAGATCGGCTCGGCTCAGGCCATACTTGGCCAGCTCCACCAGGAAGGCGTCGTAGCCGTTCTGGTGCCAGGCGTTGCGGTCGTGCTGATAGTCGCGCTTGCCCCAGCGGGCGCTGACCTGCTCGGCATGGCTGTTGCCGCAGACGCTCTCGTGCCAGCCCAGGCTGTCCTCGACGATGGAGGCGAAGATCCGCCCCATGTCGGAGTAGAGGCAGTTGCCGCGGGTCAGCTTGAAGGTGTGCTGGCACTTCAGCGTGTCCGGCGCGTTGTAGCGCTCCAGCAGGTTTTCCGGGTTGTAGAACAGCATGCCGACGTTGGCGCCGCCGTCGATGTCGGTCAGGCGCATCAGCGTGCCCTTGCGCAGGCGCAGCGACCAGTGCCCGCCCGGCGCGATCTCGGTGCTGTATTTGATCTCGTTCATCTTTTCCATCCTCTATTCGCAGCGGCAGCCTGCGGCCGCCCCTCTCGTCACCCGCTCAGCCGTTGCCGACCGGACGCAGGTTATCGTCGATCTCTTCGTAGGTGGCCCGGTCCAGCTTGCCCACCGGCAGGTCGTAGGTGATGCTCGCACCATAGGCATTGGGGGCCTGAGGATCGGCTCGGAGCTTATCGAACACCCAGAGCCGGGTACCCAGGTAGAACCCCTCTTTCAGGTCATGGGTGACCATAAACACGGTCAGTTGGTGCTCGCGCCACAGCTCCAGCACCAGCTCGTGCATATCGGCGCGGATACCGGGATCCAGCGCCCCGAACGGCTCGTCGAGCAGCAGGATCCGGGGCCTGCCCAGCAGCGCCTGGGCCAGTGCCAGCCGCTGTTTCATACCGCCGGACAGCTCGTGCGGATAGCGCTCCAGCGCATGCCCGAGACCGACCTGCTCCAGCAGCGTGCGCGCCTCCTCCCGGGCCCGGATCCTGGCATTGCCGAACAGGTAACCGCTGATCCCGTTGCGGGCAAACGCCTTTGCCGCCATCACGTTCTGCAGCACCGTCATATGTGGGAATACCGAGTACTGCTGGAACACGATGCCGCGATCGGGCCCGGGCTCCGCCGGGATCGGCTTGCCATCGAGCAGCAGCTCGCCGCTGGAGGGGGACTCGGTACCGAGCAGCATCTTCAGGAAGGTGCTCTTGCCGCAACCGGAGGTCCCCACCATGGTGATGAATTCCCCCTCGGCCACCGTCATGTTGATCCGCTCCAGCACCACATTGTCGCCGTAGCGTTTCCATAGATTGCGGGCCTCGATCATCGGCGGCCTCCTTGAGCATGCCAGGGGAACAGCCGCCGGCTCAGCCAGGCCAATGCGATATCGAGCAGGAACGCCAGCAGCGTGATCCAGGCCACGTAGGGCAGGATCAGATCCATCGACAGGTAACGCCGCACCAGGAAGATGCGATAGCCGAGACCATCGGTCGATGCGATCGCCTCGGCGGCGATCAGGAACAGCCAGCCGGCGCCGAGCGACAGGCGCACGGCATCGATCAGTTTCGGCATCAGTTGCGGTAACAGCACGCGGATCAGGATCTGCGAGGTGCTGGCGCCGAGCGTCTGCGCCTTGACCAGCTGTTCGGCCGGGATCTCCTCGGTACGCCGCTGGATATCGCGGGCGATGAACGGCGTGATGCCGATGGCGATCAACACCACCTTGGATAACTCGCCGAGGCCGAACACGATAAACAGGATCGGCAACAGCGCCAGCGGCGGCACCAGCGAGACCACCGTCAGCAGTGGCGACAGCCCGGCCCGGATCAACGGCAGGGCGCCGGTCAGTATCCCCAGCAACAAGCCGATCACCGCCGCGATCGCCACCCCCAGAGCGAGCCGGGTCAGGCTGCTGGCGGTATCGACCCAGAACAGGTATTCACCGGTACGCTTGCTCGGCTCGAACGCCATGCGTTGGATCGCCGCGCCCATCTGCGTGAAGCTCGGCAGCAGCTTGTCGTTCGGGTTAAGCTCCAGCCGCAGCTCCGAACCGGCGATATACACCAGCAGCAACAGTGCGAACGGCAGCAGCCCCAGCATCAGGTTCAGTGCCGCTCCCGGCGTCTGATTGATCAGTCTTTTCATCGGCGTTTCCCGCCGGGGGCAAGGTCCCCGGCCGCTCCCTTGAGGCTCAGAGCTGACCGTCGGCGGCCATCTGCATGTAACTCGGATCGAAGCGCAGCTTCACGTTGCCGGCATCGCCGTAGATGCCCGCCGGCGTTTCGATGCCGATGAAACCGGCATCCGGCGCACCGTCGCCGAGCAGGCCATGGTCGAAAGAAAACTCGGCCACATGCTGCATGGTGGCGATCAGCTTGTCGCTGTGGGTCAGCGCCAGGGCGGCTTGCGGGGTGTAGAACATCTCGGTGCTGGCCAGTTGGGCATCGTACCCGGCCAGGTCGGTACCGGAGGCCTGACCCATGTAGCTCCGCGCCGCGTCAGCCGCCGCGCCCTCGCCACTCATCAGTCCCATGATCTCGTACCAGGCACCGGTCAGCGCCTTACCCAGCTTCGGGTTCTGTTTCAGGGTGTCGCTGTTGACCACCAGCAGGTCGATGATCTCCCCCGGGATCTGCGACGAATCGAACACCTTGTAGCTGTTCGGCTGGGCGCTGATCTCGCTCAGCAACGGGTTCCAGGTGACGACCGAGCTGACATCGTCGGTGCCGTACACCGCGACCATATCGGCATCGGAGGTGTTGACCACCTGCACATCCGCCTCGGACAGGTCGACACTCTCCAGCGCGCGCGCCAGCAGGTAGTGGGAAACGCTCAGCTCGACCAGATTGACCTTCTGCCCCTCGATCTCGGGCAGGGACTGCTTGCCCTTCAGGACGATGCCGTCGTTACCGTTGGAGAAATCGCCGACCACCAGCGCCGTACTGTCGACACCGCCCGCAGCCGGGATGGTCAGCGCATCCATATTGGTCATGGTGCAAGCGTCGAACGCGCCGGCGGTGTACTGGTTGATCGACTCGACGTAGTCGTTGATCTGCACGACATCGATATTGATGTCGTATTTATCCGCCCACTTTTTGACGATCCCCTGCTCGGCACCATAGGCCCAGGGCATCCAGCCGACATAGATCGACCAGCAGACCTTGAAATCGTCTTTGGCTAACACATTGGAGGAGAACAGGGCGCCCGCGAGGGCAAGGGGGGCGAGTTTATGCAGGGTCATGGGGCATACCTCTCATTCAGGGCCCGGTGGGCCGTTCTAGACCGACCCGGACAGGTCGATCGACTCAGGGTTAAGATCACACCGCTCGTCAGGAGCACCGTTGGCAATACGCCAAACAAGTCTCCCGGGCTTTTATCCCGCCGTGTAACCCTAGCCCAGCCCGCAGAAGGGGCATGAGCCTGAAAGGTCGAGTGCTCTCGGACCAGACGTCAGCTGTTCGTCATCATTATCGCTGACCGGAACCCTAGCGCTCCATTTGCCAGATTGTAGTGCCGTATTGCCAAGCTTACGGACTGCTAAGACTATTCAAGAACCGGGCCATCTCCGCCCGCAGCCAACCGAACCTCCGTCGTCACGGGGGTTAACGGCGTTGCCCGAACATTCCCACCGGCACTGTCCGTGCAACATCGCCGCCCGCAATTGGCGCACATGCGCACCAAAATAGATCACTGCGCACCATTTAATCACAACCTCCGCCCGCCAGGCGTATTCCCACCGGTATTCATGGACTCGGCCGGCTCAAACCGCTATAAATAGGCCTGCTTGATCGGTTGTAGATTGAATTACAAAGGAATTATGGACGCTACGCCGTCCTTCCAGACATCAGACAGGAGTTATCCCCTGCCATGAATCTGCTCTGGGTACCCCTGCTGCCGCTCATCGGCACACTGGTACCGCTTCTGACCGAGCGTTTAGGCCGCAGCCGTTGCGCTTGGCTGACCGCTCTGCTCCCGGCACTCTCCCTGCTCATCGTCCTCTCCGCCGCACCGACGGTGCTGTCCGGGGAAACGCTGCGCCTGACACTGCCCTGGATTCCCACCCTGGGACTCGAACTGGCGTTCCGGCTCGATGGCCTGGCACTGCTGTTCTGCCTGCTGATCCTCGGCATCGGCCTGCTGGTGATCCTGTATGCGCGCTATTACCTGTCGCCCAGCGATGCGATGGGACGCTTCTACAGTTTCCTGATCCTGTTCATGACCGCGATGCTCGGCATCGTGCTGTCCAACAATTTGCTGCAGCTGTGGCTCTTCTGGGAGCTGACCAGCATCAGTTCCTTCCTGCTGATCAGTTTCTGGTCGCACCAGCGCGAGGCACGGCGCGGCGCGCGGATGGCGCTGACCATCACCGGCGCCGGCGGCATGGCGCTGCTGGCGGCGATCCTGCTGCTGGGGCAGGTGGTCGGCAGCTTCGATCTCGACCGGGTCCTGGCCAGCGTCGAGCAGGTGCGCGCGTCCGGCTATTATCCGGCGATCCTGACCCTGGTGCTGCTCGG
>QKGH01000185.1 GCA_003250495.1 Marinobacterium sp. | reverse complement strand
CGAAGGGGACAGGGTGCTGGTGGCGCGGGACATCACCCGGCTGGTCAAGCTGGAGCAGACCCGGCAGGACTTCGTCGCCAACGCCTCGCATGAGTTGCGCACGCCGCTGACGGTGATCCGCGGTTACCTGGAAACCCTGCTCGACCAGGAGCAACCGCGCCCGATGCAACGCGCGCTGTCGCAGATGCAGCAGCAGGCAACGCGGATGGAGAGCCTGGTGGACGACCTGCTGCTGCTATCCCGGCTGGAGTCCACCGCCCATATCAGCGATGAGCGCCCGATCGGTATCCACGCGATGATCGAGCAGATCCACCACGACGCCGCGGCGCTGTCCGGCGAGCGCCGGCACCAGTTCCTGCTCGACATCGAGCCCGACTACGATCTGGCCGGGCAGCCGCTGGAGCTGCTCAGCGCCTTCTCCAACCTGGTGTTCAACGCCGTGCGCTATACGCCGGCGGAAGGCAGCATCCGCATCGGCTGGCGGGTCGATCAGCAGGGCGGGCACTTCTCCGTGGTCGACAACGGTATCGGCATCGACAGCATCCACATCCCACGCCTGACCGAGCGTTTCTATCGCGTCGATGAGAGCCGCTCCAGCGCCAGCGGCGGCACCGGACTGGGGCTGGCGATCGTCAAACATGTACTGATGCGTCACGGTGCCCAGCTCAATATCCAGAGCCAGGTGGGGCATGGCAGCACCTTTACCTGCAACTTCCCCGCCGACATGCTGCGCCCGCTGCAGCAGCGCCAGCCCGACAGCGCGACCGGTTAACCTTTGACCGGCAGCTGCGCCGCGCCGGCGCGCTCGCCGGCATCGTAC
This sequence comes from Marinobacterium sp., assembly GCA_003250495.1. Taxonomy (GTDB): domain Bacteria; phylum Pseudomonadota; class Gammaproteobacteria; order Pseudomonadales; family Balneatricaceae; genus Marinobacterium_D. The sequence continues at coordinate 16,916 of QKGH01000185.1, read as the reverse complement.
TCCTCGATCCAGAACAGCGTGGCACCAATCACTGCCGCCGGCATCAGGATCAGGTTCAACAGCGGGATCAACAGGCCGAACTGCACCAGCCCCCCGAAACCGACCGCCGACAGCCGCCGCGCCTTCAACAACCGTTTCATCTCGGCGAAGCTGACCCGGTTGTTGTCCATCGGATAGTCGCAGTACTGGATCGACATCATCCAGGCCCCGAACAGGAACCACACCACCGGCATCGCCACATTGAGCAACGGGATAAAGCTCAACACCAGCAACAGCAGCACCCGCGGCAGGTAGTAGGCCAGCTTGGCCAGCTCCCGCGCCAGTGTGCGGGGGATCACCCGTACCAGCTCGGCCCAGCTGTCATCGGCCACCACAGCGCCGCGCAGTTGCCGCTCCACACGCTCCGACAGCAGGCCGTTGAACGGCGCCGCGATCAGGTTGGCGACGACGGAAAAGCTGTAGTAGACCACCACCAGGATCAGCAGCGCGAACAGCGGCCACAGCAGATAACGCAGGAAATCCAGCCACTGCCAGTCCGGCAACCAGGCACTCATCATGTAATCGATCCAGCCGTTGAAACGGCCGATCAGCAGCACGATGGCCGCGGTGAACAACAGCAGGTTGACCAGCAGCGGAATCAACACGAAACGGCGGATACCGGGCGTCGGCAGCATCGCCAGTCCCCGTACCAGATACCCGGCCCCCTTGGCTGGGTTGCTATTCATAACCTCTCCTTACAGCACGAAATAGATCAGGATGCGGATCGCCACCGCGGCGATCATCAACGCCAGGCCGATGCGGTTGATTCTGAACTCCAGCGGTGTAAAGCTGATCAGCGGTTGCCAGAATCTCAACAGCGCCTGCCAGTCCCCGCTCCGGAAACCGTACAGACCGAGCGAGACCAGGAACACCAACAGACCGCCCCAGAACAGCAGCGGTTCAATCATGGCCAGATAGATCATCTTATCCTCTTGTTTTTATAAGGCAGAGACGACAGTCCTGCGATCCAGTTGACGGAGATTAACATGAAAGCGATACGACTCCATGCCTTTGGCGGCCCCGAAAACCTGCGCCTGGAGGAGGTCGATCAGCCGTGCCCGGGGGCTGGCGAAGTACTGCTCCGCAACCGTGCGGCCGGGGTCAACCCGATCGACTGGAAAACCTGTGCCGGCGGTGGCGCCAGCGCGTTTATCGGCGAGTTGCCCTTCATCCCCGGTTGGGAGTGTGCCGGCACGGTGGTCGCGGTCGGCAGCGGTGTGGAGGCATTCCGCAGCGGTGACGAGGTGTTCGGCTTCCTGCGTTTCCCCAACCCCGCCGGCTGCTTCGCCGAGTATGTGGTCGCGCCGGCCGGGCAACTGGCACGGCGCCCCCCGGGCCTGGAGCTCCATGCCGCCGCCGGCCTCGGCCTGGCGGGACTGACCGCATTCCAGGCGCTGCATGACAAGGGCGGCGTCCAGGCCGGACAGCGCGTACTGGTCCTCGCCGCTGCCGGCGGCGTCGGTCATCTCGCCGTACAGCTGGCCAAGGCGGCCGGGGCCGAGGTGGTCGGCACCGCCTCCAGTGCCAACCAGGAGTTCCTGCAGCGGCTGGGCTGCGACCAGGTGGTCGATTATCACCACGGCGCATTGACCGCCCGGATCAACGCCGTGGACCTGATCATCGACGGCGTCGGCGGCCAGACCGCGATCGACGCCTTGCCCTGTCTGAAGGCGGGAGGCCTGATGGTGACGCTGCCCTCGGTCACCGCCGCCCAGGTCAGTGCCGCCGCCGAGCCGCAGGGTTACCGTGTGGAGGGGATACGTGCCCAGCCCAATGGCAGGCAACTCGGCCAGCTCGCCGAGCTGGCCGCCGCCGGCAAACTGCAGCTGAGCCTGGGACAGGTATTGCCGCTGGCCGAGGTCGCCGAGGCGTTTCGCCTCAGCGCCAGCGGCCATCAGCGCGGCAAGTTAATTCTCGATATCTGACGGCGTCTGCCCGCTGCACAGCTGCTGCTGCTGACGCAGCAGCAGCCGGCAGCCCTCGCCACGGATATCCTGGCCCCAGCAGGTTTCCCGCGCCCAGTTCTTGTCCTCCTCACTGGGCTTGTCGCGATAGGGCGGCACCCCGTTGCAGAAATCCGCGCTCGCAGCCGCATTCTGCCAGCAGGCACGCAGGAACTGCCCGTAACGGACGGTACAGCTGAAACCGCTGCACTCGGTATTGAAGTCGCTGAGCGCCTTGTCCAGACACGCCTGCTGGTCGTGTTCGCGTCCAAACTCCAGGCCGCTGCGGTGGAACCGCTCGAACTCGGCGGCCCGCTCCGCGTTGAACTGGGCCAGCCAGCGCTCCTGATTGAGCCACAGATACGCGAACAACAGCAGCAGCGCCAGTAGGGAAAACAGCAGGATCTTCTTCAACATCGATCACTCCGGTGGCAGATGGCAACGCTCAGCGCCGGGCGGCGCCGCGGTAGAGCCCGGCCAGGCAAACGAAAAAGCCGACCAGCGCCAGCAGCATGCCGCCGTTGACCAGCAGCGGGTGGCGCTGCAGAAACGGCACGAAGGGGTGGGACTGGTTCAGATCGCACAGCGCCAGCAGATAGTTCCAGGCGCCGCCCTGGTCGACGCAGGCATCCACCGCCGCCTGCTCATAGAGGTAGCCGCCCATCAGCAGCAGCGGCGGCACCACCAGCAACAGTAAGCCGTACTTCAGCATCACGCCTCTTCGTCGTCGCTGATGCCGATATTGCTGACGCCCTGGTTTGTGGCCAGCTCGCGCAGCGCGGCGACGAACGCGGCGCTGGGCTGCGGCTGTGCCGACAGCCGCTCCAGCACCTCCTGCTGGAACGCCTCCTCGTCGAGCATCAGATCGTGGGTATTGATGAAGCGGACCAGCTCCTCATCGGACATCTGGTCGTTGGCCTCGCTGACCTCGATGAAGGTCTCGACCCCCTCGCGCGACAGGTTGGCCACCCCCAGCGCCTCCGCGGCATCGCCCTCGAGCAGGCAGATCAGGGTGGAGTAGAGCGCGACGACGGCATCGTAGGCCGGCATCGCGCCATACATATCGTATTCGTCCAGATCGGGGATATTGGCCTCGACGTTGTCGAGCTGCACCTCGGCATTGATCTTGGCACCGCTGCCGGACAGCGTATTCCACACGCCATCGAGGATCTGACGCACCTGCTGGTGGTCGCCAAACCCGACCAGTTTCGAGAACAGCGCGAAGTTCGGATACATCCGCTCGCTCAGGGACAGAGCAAACGCCGTGAGCTGCCAACGCTCAAATCCTTTCAGCTGTCGTTCCAGTTGTACAAGCTCCGTCATGTCAGATCCCCGCTAGGCTAGGCCGCTTCTCAGCGCCCTATTGTACGGACTTGCGACAAGCTTCTGTAGTCGCACACCCGGAATCTATCGACTTCGGCCCGCTGACAATGGCATATAATGCTCTTCATGCGGCGGACGTGTACTCTAGAAACCGTCTGCGACCGACAACAGGAGAGGATATGCGCAGCACCCGAGCCCTCTGCGTTTTCTGCGGTGCCAGCACCGGTATCAAGGATAGTTACCGCCAGGCGGCGGCATCGACCGGCCAAGCCCTCGCCAGCCGGGGCGTGGGACTGGTGTACGGCGGCGGCTCGGTCGGCCTGATGGGCACCGTGGCCGATGCGGCGATGGCCGCCGGCGCCGAGGTCTGCGGCATCATCCCGGAAACGCTGTTCAATGCCGAGGTCGGCCACCAGGGGATTACCACGCTTGAGGTCGTCCCCGACATGCACGCCCGTAAGGCGCGTATGGCCAGCCTGGCCGATGGCTTTATCGCGCTACCGGGCGGCATCGGCACCTTCGAGGAGCTGTTCGAGGTCTGGACCTGGTCCTATCTCGGCTATCACGATAAACCCGTTGGCCTGCTCAACGTCGACGGTTTCTATGACCGCCTGCTCGACTTCCTGGCCCATACCCTGGAACAGGGGTTTCTACGCCCGGGCAGTCGCGAGATACTGATCGTCGATGACGATCCCGTACGACTGATCGACCGTCTGCTGACACTCGCTAGCCATACCCGCAAGGAGATCGATACCGGCAAGATCTAGGCATAATTACTGACCGCGCAGGGCCTAGGAAAGGATCGCGGATTCCACGGGAGAGAAAGGTTTGAAAAAGGAATTTTCAGTCATCACTCGCCTGTCGCTTATGCTCATGGCATTGGCCAGCATCATCATGTTGGTTCTGATGCTGGCGATAAACGACTCGCTGCAGCGCTTTCAGCGTGACTCCGCCGAAAGTTACCGCCGCCATTTGACGACGCTGGTCCGCGCGCAGCTCGAGCAGGATGCCGAGATCGTACTGGGCAGCGCCAGCCATGCACTGAGCGAAGATCTGCATGGCGGCGACCTGCCGCGCCTGCAGCGCTCGCTGCATCAGTTGGCCGCCTATGGCAAGATCGACTACATCTATCTGTTCGACCCCCAGGGCCAGATCATCCTCAGCGGCCAGAACGACGGTGCCAAGCCCGGCGATGCCGTACACCGTTTCCTGCCCGCGACCCTGCCGCAGGAGGTGCTGCAATACCGTTTCTGGCAGGGCCAACACCTGCACATGAGCGAGCAGATCGACTACCAGGGACAGGTGCTCGGCAGTATCGCCATCGGCCTCAACTTCTCCTCCGCGCTGCAGACCGTGTCGCAGCAATCCGATATCAAGAAGACGGAAGAAAACGCCCTGCTGAGCGAGATCCGGCAAACCCTGCTGATCCTGTTCTGCCTGCTGCTGCCCGTCAGCATTCTCAGCACCCGCTGGCTGACCCGCCGCCTGCTGAAACCGCTGCAGAAACTGACGGAAAGCAGTATCCGCTACGCCTCCGGCGACCGCGATGTCAGTTTCAAGCTCGAACGCCTCGATGAGATCGGCCGGCTGGGCAGCGCCCTGGAGCGCATGCGTCTGAAGCTGGAGCAGAGCCACCAGCAGGTCCAGGTGCAGGCGCTCGAAGATGTGGTGACCGGGCTCAACAACCGGCGCTGGTTCCAGCAGCGCCTGCAGGAGGTGCTGCACCGCAGTGCCAGCATCGACGGTCGCTTCGCGGTCCTGTTCGTCGACCTGGACCACTTCAAACAGGTCAACGATACCGCCGGACACGAGCGCGGCGACCAGCTGCTGCGCGAGGTCACCGAGCGGCTGCAGGCCACGCTGGCCGACTTCCGCCTCAGCGCGATACCGCATGCCGAGCCGATGCTGGCCCGGCTCGGCGGCGACGAGTTCGTGGTCCTGCTGCCGTCCATCGAAACCGCGGAAGACGCCGCCGACATCGCACGCCAGATCGGGGTCGGACTGTCCGAGCCGTTCCTGTTGAGCGGGCAATACTTCTCGATCTCCTGCAGTATCGGCATCACCCTCTATCCGGACGACGGCCTGAGCAGCAGCGAAATCCTCAAGCATGCGGACCTGGCCATGTATTCGGCCAAACAACGCGGTCGCAGCCAGTTCGCCTTTTTCCACGCCAGCATGACCGACGAGGTACGCGAACGCCTGCAGATCCAGCAGGGGATCCACGACGCGCTGCTGCACGACCAGCTGTATCTCGAGTACCAGCCGATCTACGACCTGGAGAACGGCACCCCCATCGGTGCCGAGGCGCTGATCCGCTGGCAGCACCCCGAGCAGGGGTTGATACCGCCGGCCCGTTTCATCCCGATCATCGAAGAATCGGACCTGATCGAAGACGTCACCCGCTGGGTCGCCGACCGTGCCGCCCGCGACCTGCAGCAGTTCCTGCAGCAGAGCGCCAGCTTCTCGGTTTCGATCAACATCTCCGGCACCGCGCTGCACATGGAGTCGATCTGCCATTACATCTGCGACCTGAAGCGCGAGTTCGGCCTGCCCGACAACAGCCTGTGCGTCGAGATCACCGAGACCAGCATGATCCAGCACCTGGAGCGCAGCGAGCAGGTACTGCAGATCTGGAAAGCCAATGGTATCAATATCTGGATCGACGACTTCGGCACCGGCTACTCATCGCTCTCCTACCTGAACAGCCTGGAGATCGATGGCCTGAAGATCGACCGCTCGTTTGTCGTTACCCTGGCGGACGGTCACTCCAAACCGTTGATAGATGCCATTATCGCCCTGTCGCACTCGCTGCAGATCGAAACCGTCGCCGAGGGGATAGAGACCAGCGAACAACGTGGCACCTTGCAACAGATGGGCGTCGACTATGGCCAAGGATTTGGCCTCGACCGTCCAATGCCGGCATCTCAGCTGCTCGAGCGGCTGCAGACGCCTACACCAGCCTGCGCCGAGTTGTAAGACCCGGCGCATACATCATATTCAAGGAGGAATGCGATGAGATACAAGGAGTTGGGATGGGTCCCGCTGATGGTCAGCTGCGCCCCGTTACTGGTCCAGGCCGCCGCCGGACCGCAACTGATGCAGGCCCAGCAGTTGCTGCCGGGCACGACTCTCGAGACGGCGGGCTATCTGGTCAGCGAAAAGCTCGACGGCGTACGTGCCTACTGGAACGGCAACCGGCTGATGACCCGCCACGGCCTGAGCATCGACGCGCCGGCCTGGTTCACCAGCGCGTTACCGCCGACCCCGCTCGATGGCGAGCTGTGGATCGGCCGGGGCCAGTTCCAGGAGATCAGCAACCTGGTTCGTAACGGCAAGCCCGACGACAGCGCCTGGCACCAGGTCAGCTATCAGCTGTTCGACCTGCCGGAATATCCGGAGACATTTGCCGAGCGCAGCCGCGCGCTCAGGACCCTGATTCAGCAGCTGGCACAGCCTCATATCGTCTGGATCGAGCAGCGCCCGATCGAAAGCCGCGCCGCGCTGGATCAACAGTTGAGTGAGCTGACCGCCAACGGCGGGGAGGGACTGGTGCTGCACCACCGTAGCGCCCACTACCTGCCGGAACGCAACCCGCTGTTGCTCAAGTACAAGGGCTACCAGGATGCCGAGGCGACGGTGATCGGCTATACCGATGGCGAAGGGAAATATGCGGGGCAGGTCGGCGCGCTGATCGTGCGTATCGAGGATGGCACCCAGCTGCGACTCGGCTCCGGTCTCAGCGATGCCGACCGCGCCTCGCCGCCGCCGCTAGGCAGCCAGGTGACCTATCGCTACAACGGTCTGACGGCACAGGGCATCCCGCGCTTTGCCCGCTTTATGCGCCGCTACGACCCGGCCCTGTAGTCCGAGGCCAATAGGATAGGGGCACTACAAGATAGGGGGCTCCACTGGAGCCCCCTATCGAGACCGGCCGAGACCGATTCACTCCCGGAGCGTCGGCTCAGAGCCGCACCTCGATGCCATGCTCGCGCATATATTGCTTGGCCTGGGGGATGGTGTACTCGTTGAAGTGGAAGATCGACGCTGCCAGCACGGCATCCGCCTTGCCCTCGATGCAGCCGTCGACCAGGTGATCCAGGTTACCGACCCCGCCGGAGGCGATCACCGGCACATGCACCGCTTCGGACACCGCGCGGGTCACGCCGAGGTCGTAACCGTTCTTGACCCCATCCTGGTCCATCGACGTCAGCAGGATCTCGCCGGCGCCATATTCGACCATCTTCTTGGCCCACTCCACGGCATCCAGACCGGTCGGCTTGCGCCCGCCGTGGGTGAAGATCTCCCACTTGTCCGGCTCGCCCGGCTGGCTGACCTTCTTCGCGTCGATCGCCACGACGATACATTGGCTGCCGAATCTTTGCGCCGCCTCACGCACGAACTCCGGATTGAACACCGCCGCGGTGTTGATCGACACCTTGTCGGCCCCGGCGTTGAGCATCTTGCGGATATCGTCGCAGGTGCGGATACCGCCGCCGACGGTCAGCGGGATGAACACCTGGGAGGCCATCCGCTCCACGGTGTGCACCATGGTATCGCGGCCTTCATGGCTGGCGGTGATATCGAGGAAGGTGATCTCGTCGGCACCCTGTTCGTCATAGCGCTTGGCCACTTCGACCGGATCGCCGGCATCGCGGATATCGAGGAACTTGACCCCCTTCACGACGCGGCCGTTCTCCACGTCGAGACAGGGGATGATGCGTTTTGCCAGTGCCATCTTGCTACCTCTCAGTTGGCGGTCAGCCGGTCGCTCAGGGTCTGCGCCTCGGCCACATCCAGCGTTCCTTCATAGATGGCCCGACCGGTGATGGCGCCGAGAATGCCCTGCTCGGCCACTTCGGCCAGCGCCTTGATATCGTCGATATTGGTCACGCCGCCGGAGGCGATCACCGGGATACCGGCTTCGCGCGCCAGTTCCACGGTCGCCTCGACGTTGACACCCTGCATCATGCCGTCGCGGCTGATATCGGTGTAGACGATGGCGCTGACGCCGTCATTCTTGAACCGTTTCGCCAGCTCCACCGCCTTGACGTCGGTGACCTCGGCCCAGCCGTCGATCGCCACGTAGCCGTCCTGGGCATCCAGGCCGACGATGATATGGCCGGGGAACCGCTTGCACATCTCGGTGACGAACTCGGGCTCTTTCACCGCCTTGGTGCCGATGATGACGTACTGCACACCGGCATCCAGGTAGGCCTGGATCACCTCGGCGGAGCGGATGCCGCCGCCGATCTGGATCGGCAGCTCCGGGTAGGCTTCGGCGATCTTCTTGACGATCTCGCCGTTGACCGGCTCGCCGGCGAAGGCGCCGTTCAGATCGACCAGGTGCAGGCGGCGGCAGCCGGCCTCGACCCATTTAGCCGCCATCTCGACCGGGTTGTCGGAGAACACGGTGGAGTCATCCATGCGCCCCTGGCGCAGGCGGACACACTTGCCATCCTTGAGGTCGATCGCGGGGATAATCAGCATAGTCGGTAAATCCTGCCTTGAATCGGTTGTGCGCAACGGTCGGCCGCGCTCAGCGGCGGCCATCCCAGTTGAGGAAGTTCTGCAGCAGCTGCAGCCCGGCCTTCTGGCTCTTTTCCGGGTGGAACTGCGTGGCAAACACGTTGTTATACGCCAGCGCCACATCGAACTCGACCCCGTACTCGCAGGTCGCGGCAACCTGGCTGCGGTTGGCCAGTTTGACGTAGTAGCTGTGCACGAAATAGAACCGGCTGCCGTTGTCGATGCCGGCCCAGAGCGGGTGGTCGAGGGTCTGCTGCACCTCGTTCCAACCCATGTGCGGCACCTTGAGCCGTTCGCCGGCGGCGTCTTTCAGCTCGTCGCCGAAGAAGTTGACGCGCCCCTCGAACTCGCCGAGGCAGTCGACGCCATCATTCTCTTCGGAGAACTGCATCAACGCCTGGTAGCCGACGCAGATGCCGAGGAACGGCTTGCCGGAGGCGATCGCCTCACGCACCTCCTTGTCGACGCCGAGGCGGCGGATCTCGGCCATGCAGTCGCGGATCGCGCCGACGCCGGGCAGCAGTACGCGGTCGGCGCTACGCACCTGTTCGGGATCGGCGGTGACGCGTACCTCGATACCGGGCTGCACATGCTCCAGCGCCTTGGCCACCGAGTGCAGGTTACCCATGCCATAGTCGATAACGGCGATACTGCTCATGGTTTACAGGCACCCCTTGGTTGACGGCATGATCCCTGCGGCGCGCGGGTCGAGCTCCAGCGCCATGCGCAGTGCGCGACCGAACGCCTTGAAGATGGTCTCGGCCTGGTGGTGGGCGTTCTTGCCCTTCAGGTTGTCGATATGCAGCGTGACCTGGGCGTGGTTGACGAAGCCGTGGAAGAACTCGCTGAACAGGTCGACATCGAAATTGCCGACGCGGCCGCGGCTGAACTCCACGTCCATCGCCAGCCCCGGGCGACCGGAGAAGTCGATGACGACACGCGACAGCGCCTCGTCCAGCGGTACGTAGGCGTGACCGTAGCGACGGATACCCTTCTTGTCGCCCACCGCCTGCTTGAACGCCTGGCCGAGGGTGATGCCGATATCCTCCACCGTGTGGTGGTCGTCGATATGCAGGTCGCCGATGGCGTTGACCTCGATGTCGATCAGGCCATGACGGGCGATCTGATCCATCATGTGATCGAGGAAGGGGACACCGGTATCAGACTCGAACTGGCCCGTGCCATCGAGGTTGATCGATATCGTGATCTGGGTTTCCAGCGTATTGCGGGTGACGCTGGCTTTACGCTCGGCCATGTTTATCTCCGCCGTGGGCATCCGTCTGAACGGTTCAGAATTTTGAACAGCGCTCCATTATACAGACAACCGCGCCGCAGCGGGACACTCAAACCTCAGTACTGACGCAGCTTGAACGCCATCATCTGCTCGTCGATCGGCTTCAGGATCACCTCGTCCACTCCCATCTCCATGGCGATCTGCACCCGGTCCTTGTCACCGCCCTGGGCCATCACAAACAGCCGCGCCCGCGACAGGTGCGGCGCCTTGCGGATCTTGTCGATCAGGTGGAACGAGGGGATATCCGGCAACGACAGGTCCAGCATGACGATATCGGCGCTGATTTCGTCGATATCGCGCGCGAATTCGCTGCCATAACGATAGATCACCGCCTCGCAGCTATTGTCGACCAGAATCTTGCCCAGGTTACGCGCCGACTCGGGATCGTCCTCGATGATCACCACGCTCTTCGGTCGCGGCGCCAGCGCGGGATTGGCGTTCCCCAGCGCCACGCGCTGGTGGATCGCGAGCTCCGCGGTTTCCGCCATCACCTGCTGCACCCGATTGACCGCCTCAGAGACATCCTTGTGGATCGGCTGGTGCACCAGCTCGTGCTGATGCTGGGAGATCAGCTCGGAAGCCGAGCCGTGGTGCTCCCCGGGTTGCGCCAACTGGCTCTCGACCAAGTGGCTCAGCGACGTCATGGCACGACTGATCGTCTCGCTGAGGCGCTTGAGCATATCGACGTTGATCGTGGTAACGCGGCCGTCGGCCTGGGCGATCTGCTCCAGCGAATCGCACACCGCGTCGAGCGACGCCGGCGCCATCGTCGCCATCCCGCCTTCGCCGGCCTGCAGCGTTTTCAGCTGGCGGAAACGCAGTAGCAGATGATAGGGATCGTAGAGCGGCCGGCTGATGAAATAGTCGTTGAACAAGCCCTTGCGACAGAGCTGGAAGGCTTGGCGAGCCTCAGTCTTCTCGCACAACAGCAGGGTGGCGCCGATCCGCTCTTCAATATGCGGATCGGTTTTCAGCAGGCGGAAGAATGCCACCTCGCTCTGCTCGATGGAGGGGTAGCCGAACAGCAGGGCACTTATCGGTTTGCTGCGGGACAGCCGCACCAGCTCGTCGATGTCGAACAGCTGCCTGAAGTCGCGGCAGCTACGCTGCAGCACAGGCACCAGCGCCTCGTGCCCATGCCCCGCCTCGGACAGCAAGACGACCGAAAAATGAGTATTCATTCCCGCTCCTCACCCCTCAAGTTCCGACCCGACAGCCGCCGGCATCTGCAGGCGCAGCGGATCTTTTTTGGGAATGACAGGTAACTTTTTGTTATATAACCAACCTAAACTCCACACCCAGTTTACTCATAGGCCTCGTCGATTGGCTACAATGAGCCAGCACAGGGGCGATGACAACCCTACCAACCACAGGGAGTACGGTATGAAACTTCTGAAACGGCTGCTGATTCTGGCGTTGCTGATCATTGTAGTCCTAGCCGCCGGCGGCCTGCTGCTCGGCCGCTTCATCGATCCCAACGATTACCGTAACGACATCGAGGCGGCCGCACTGGAGCAGGGCGGGGTAGAGCTGAAGATCAACGGCGAAATGGACTGGTCCGTCTTCCCCTGGCTCGGCATCGCGGTCAACGACATCGCGGTACGCTTCCCCGACCAGCCGCAGCTCGCCACGTTGCGCCAGGCCCAGCTCTCCGTCCGCGTGATGCCGCTGTTCTCCGGCCAGATCGTAATGGACAGCGTACTGGTCGACGGCCTGAAGCTGAACCTGATCACCACCGGCAGCGCCAATAACTGGAGCCCCCGCACAGCGGCGGCGGGCACCCAGAGCGAGACCGAACCCAGTGCAGCCGCACAGTCCGAAGCGCAGCCCGGCAGCGATCTCGCCCTCGACATCCAGTCAATCACACTCAGCGATGCGCAGCTGACCTACGCCGACGAGCGCGCCGGCAGCCAGATCGAGATCTCCGGGCTGAACCTGACCAGCGGCCAGGTCAGCGGCAACCAGCCGGTTCCGCTCAAGCTGGACGCCCATTTGCGGCAGTCACAGCAGGGGCAGGAGAGCCTCAGCGGCAGCCTCAGCCTGTCGACGACACTGACCCCCGACCTCGCCGCCCAACGCTACCTGTTCGATGCCCTGGCCACCCAACTGACGTTGAAGGCTCCGGCCCTGGGCGCCGAACCGCTGGAACTGACGCTGAATAGCAACCTGACCCTCGACCTGGGGCAGCAGCAGATCAGCGTGGAAAAGCTGGTGGCTAAACTGGCCAACCTGACCGCAAAGGCCGACCTCAAGGTTAGCGACTTCAGCAAACCGAGCCTGAGCGGCAGCCTGATGATCGATACCTTCGACCTGAAGCAGCTGCTCAAACAGCTGGGGCAGGGCGAACTGAGCAGCGCCGATGAGCAGGCACTGCGCAAGGTCGGTCTCACCGCCACGCTGACCGGTCCGGCCAACACCCTGACCCTGTCGCCGCTGACCATTCAGCTGGATGACACCGCGCTGAACGGCAAGCTGTCCGTGGACTTGGCCAGCCTGGCACAGAGCGTCGAGCTGAAGGGCGCCAGCCTGAACGCCGACCGCTATCTGCCGCCGCAGGGCGATACCGCGAAGAGCGGCACGGCCAGTGCCGGCTCCAGCAAGCAGCAGAAGACGGAAACCTGGTCCAAGGAGGAGATCATCCCGGTGGCACCGCTGCAGGCGCTGAACCTGGACGCCAAACTCGATCTCGACGAACTGATCCTGTCCGGTATCCACGCCAGCAAAGTGGGGCTGAGCCTTGCGGCCCACAATGGCCTGGTAAAGGTCTCCCGCCTGGACGCCAACCTGTACAGCGGCACGCTGCGCAACAGCCTGACCCTGGACGCCCGCAAGCAGCCGCTGCAGCTGGCTGTCACCAACAATGTTAAGGGGGTACAGCTGGGCGAGCTGCTGACCGAGCTCAGCGGCGACGCACCGATTACCGGCAGCTTCAACACCCAGGCGATGCTGAAGGCCAGCGGGCAGTCGATGCACGCGATCATCAACAGCCTCAACGGCATGGTCGATGTCAGCGCCGCCGATGGCGTGATCAAGGGGATCGATATGGCCCAGACCCTGTGCCAGGGGATCAACAACATCGCCAGCCTCGGCATCAACGCCCAGCAGGTGGACACCTCCACCCCGTTCGCCGATCTCGGCGGCAAGTTCCAGATCACCAACGGCGTGGTCAGCAACAACGACCTGGCCGCCACCCTCGACGCCATGGAACTCACCGGCAAGGGCAAGATCGACCTGCCGCAGACCCTGATCGACTACCGTTTGGGTCTGACGGTGCAGGAGAACCTGTTCAAGAAAACCTGCTCGGTCAACAACCGCCTGCAGGGAGTGGAGTTCCCGGTCAACTGCAAAGGCAGCTTCGACACCCCGCCGGCCGAGATGTGCCGCCCCGACACCAGCGTCATTACCAACCTGCTGAAGGCCGAGGCCAAACGCAAACTGGAGGAGAAGGCCGGCAGCAAGCTGCAGGAGAAACTGGGCGACAAACTCGGTGACGAAGGCGCCCAGAAACTGCTGAAGGGGTTGTTTGGTAACTGATGAGTCCCAGCGAATTCAGCGGTGCCGTGCTGGAGTGGTTCGACCGGCACGGCCGCCACGACCTGCCCTGGCAGGCCGATAAGAGCGCCTACCACACCTGGATCTCGGAGATCATGCTGCAGCAGACCCAGGTCGCGACGGTGATCCCCTATTTCCAGCGTTTCATCGCGCGCTTCCCCGACGTCCACACGCTGGCCGACGCCGAGCTCGACGAGGTGCTGCACCTGTGGACCGGGCTCGGTTACTACGCCCGCGCCCGCAATCTGCACAAGACCGCGCAGCTCGTCAGCCAGCAGCGCCAGGGCGTATTCCCCGATAGTGTCGAGGAGATGGAGCAACTGCCCGGCATCGGCCGCTCCACGGCCGGCGCCATCCTGGCGATCTCCAGCGGCCGGCGGGCCGCCATCCTCGATGGCAACGTCAAGCGGGTGCTGGCGCGCTTCTACGCCGTCGACGGCTGGGCCGGACTGCCGGCGGTCAGTCGCGAGCTGTGGAACCATGCCGAGCGCAACACCCCGCTCGACCGGGTCGGCGATTACACCCAGGCGATGATGGACCTCGGGGCCACCCTGTGCACCCGCAGTCGGCCAAAATGCCTGCTTTGCCCATTGCAAATGCAATGTAAAGCACTGGCGCGCAATCTGACCGACAAGCTGCCGGCACCGAAGCCGAAGAAGGTGCTGCCGGTCAAAGCCACCCAGATGCTGATCATCCGCGACGACAGCAACCGGATACTGCTGCACCAGCGCCCGCCCAGCGGGATCTGGGGCGGTCTCTGGAGCCTGCCGGAGCTACCGGACCTGCGCGATGCCGATACGCAGTTCGGCTTCGATATCGTCGACGCCCAGCCGATGGCACCGCTGCGCCACACCTTCAGCCACTATCACCTCGACATCACCCCGGTGCTGGTGCGCCTGTCGGCGGCGAATAACCCTGCAAACTGCGTCATGGAAGGGGCCCCGACACTCTGGTATAACGTCCGCCAACCCCAAAACATCGGCCTCGCCGCTCCGGTAAAGCGTCTGCTTGAGCAGTTGGGGGCGGCCGACAGCAACAGTCGATAGTCACTGTCGACAGTAACAACGGAGAAACACCATGAGCCGTACCGTCATCTGCCGCAAATACAAGAAGGAGATGGAGGGGCTGGAGCGTCCTCCCTATCCGGGCGCCCTGGGCCAGGAGATCTTTGACAACGTCTCGAAGCAGGCCTGGCAGGAGTGGACCGACCACCAGACCATGCTGATCAACGAGAAACACCTGAACCTGATGGATCCGCAGAGCCGCAAATATCTGCAGCAGGAGATGGAGAAGTTCCTCTCCGGCGCCGAGTTCGACCAGGCCGAGGGCTATGTTCCGCCCAGTGCCGACCAGTAGTGCGGACGCCGCGGTCGTCGGCGCGAGCTTGGGAAAGGTTTGGAAAGAAAAGTGAAAACAGATAGTTGACACCCGCACCCAGGTCGGGTTTAATACGCGCCTCGTTGCCCGGATAGCTCAGTCGGTAGAGCAGGGGATTGAAAATCCCCGTGTCGGTGGTTCGATTCCGCCTCCGGGCACCACCCTTTTAGAAGGCTTGCACTCGTTTTGCAGGCCTTTTTTGTATCTGGCGGACACCCGTCCGCCAACCGCAAGGCAGCGCCCGCGAATACACCCGGCGGCGGCGGCCCTACCTCCGGACGCACACCAACGGAGCGGGCCACCTCAGCACAAGCCGCCATTCCATTCACCAGGACTCACCCGCCGCCCATCCCCTGGCCCGCGGGTAGATTGCCCATGACTCACTGATAGATGCGGCCATCATGTTTGATCCAGCCCGACGGATGGGTGCCGGCGGGATCCAGATGCGTCCAGTGCACCACGCCACCCTGCGGATTCCATTCGTACTCGCCATTAAAAGCTACACTGTCACCCTCTCGCAATCCGTCGATACGCGGCGCCAAGTCGATGTTGTGGGCGATCAGCAGGGTCTGCCCCGACGCCAGCCGTACGATAAATTTCTGATGCCGGCTGCCATCCAGGTCATCCGGCAACAAGCGCGCAACAACGCCGCTAGCAGAGACCTGCAGGTTGCTGGCATGTTGCTGGAACGCCTGCCGGATAAGCGCATCTGAACCGCCCTGCGCGGCAATGGAATCCCCTCCACGCCCGCTTACATCGCCGAACCGGGCATAGCCGAAGAACAGCGCCGCGCAGAGCAGGGCAAGCGCCAGCATGCTCGCACCCAACCTGGAGCCGCTGGCTGGCGTGACGCGGCGTTTCCGCTGCTGGCCGGCACGCGTCGGGCGCGCGCCCCGGGGCACCCCTTCGACCTGGACATCCGCGGCGCGGTAACGGCCGTCGGCGCCCCGAACCGGCTGATAGTGGATCACATCGCCTACCCGCGGCGGGCGTGACAGGTTACCGAAATCGCGGATATGGACGAAAACGTCCCGCCCCTCCTCATCGGGTTTGATAAAACCGAACCCCTGATCTTGCTTCCAAACCTTCAGCCTTCCTTTCTTCGAGAGCATCAACCGCTTGTCCTTCAGTTTTCCACACAGATTAAAAAGGCTCGGCCCTGCACACCAGCAGCCAACCGCGGCGAGACAGACCGTCTTGGTCTGCTGGCCATTCTTACCGGCGCTGGCAGCCCCGCAACCTGCCGGATAGCCCACACCATGGGCTATCCACCCTAGTCCGACGAACGCAACAGCAGGCGGTCGAGCCAGCTGGCCGGCAGCAACCGCCGTACCAGCCCCATGAAATGGGTAGGGAAGGTGACGTAGTAACGCGCCCTGGGGCGGCGGCTTTCGATCGCATGCAGCAGAGGCTTCAACACCGCCTCGGGCGTCAGCGTAAACGCCGGCTCCTTGCCGGGTGTCTGGTTACTCAAGCGCTTTTCCACCGCCTCGTAGGTGGCCCGATGGGCGCTGTGCTGTACGTCGATATGTTGCTTGAACGCCCGGTAGGCGTTTTTGCGAAAGTCGCTCTCGATCGGCCCGGGCTCGATCAGACTCACCCGGATGGGGGTGCCGGCCAACTCCAGGCGCAACGTATCGGTCAGCCCCTCCAGCGCGAACTTGGAACAGTTGTAGGCCCCCCGATACTTCAGCGCCACCAACCCCAGCACCGATGAGTTCATGACGATGCGACCCCGACCCTGTCTGCGCATGACCGGCAGCACCAGGTTGGTCAACTCCAGCCAGCCCAGGACGTTGGTCTCCAGTTGCGCCCGCAGCAGCTCCCGACTCAAATCCTCCACCGCACCGGGCTGACCGTAG
>QKGH01000341.1 GCA_003250495.1 Marinobacterium sp. | reverse complement strand
CAGCGCGCCGACGCCCGAGGCCAGCACCGCGGCGGCCAGGAACAGGGTGACTTCGCTGCCCAGACGCGGCAATCCCTGGCGGACGTGGTTGTTCAGCTGACCCAGGCTGGCGTGCCCCTCGCGCAGCGGCAACAGCAGCAGCGTAAACAGAATCGAGATCAGCGTTACCAGGGTCAGTACCGAGACCCGGGGCCAGAGCAGGTGGGCGAGCATGACCAGCAGGGCCAGTACCAGCGGTACCCACAGCGAGCGCATCTGCATCGGATAGCCCTCGGTGGTGTCGGCCTCTGGATGGCGGGCAATCTGCCAGGCGCTGAGCAGCAGCGCCGCGCCGGCTACCGGCAGACCGTACAGCATCAGCGTGATCAACTGCGCGCCCGGGGCGCTGATCAGTACCACCCCCATCGCCGCGAAGAACGGCGACCACACCGCGCAGGCACTGAAGGCGCGTAGCAGCGTCAGCCCCTGCAGCGTCGATAGCGGTTGCCGTGCGCTGAGGCGGTCGCCGAGGATCATCACCGACGAGATGTTGATCACGGCGCCGATCAGGTGCCCACCCAGCAGCGTGCCCCACAGCGCCTTGCGTCCCGGGCGCTGTACCTCGCTGTTGTCGAGCGAGCCCAGCGTCACCAGGCGCAGGAAGCTGACCGCCACCAACATCGCCACGATCATCTGGTTGGCTTCCAGCGCACGGATCAGGTAGTGCGGATCGCGGTTGATCAGCCAGGCGCTGAGCAGGCCGAGGGCGCCGACGGTCATCAGCACGGCACTCTGCACCGCCTGGCCGCGCCGCTGCCGGCGCCACAGCATCAGCGTGGTGATCCAGACCGGGATGCCGGCGACATAGCCGGGCACCTGCTGGGTCAGCGCGGCCAGCAGGGTCAGCGGCAGCATGGCCAGCAAAATCCAGCCGGGCAGGGTGTTGCGAAGCGTGTTACCGAGGGTCGTGCGTGCCGAGGTGGCCGTGTCCATGAGTTCACCGGGTGTTGCGGGCGATGCCGCGCAACGGCGCGGACATGTGTGAAAAGTCAAACAACTTAGCTAAAACTGGCCGGGCTCGCAATCCCGCGGCCGTGACAGGTGCTTTTAAATTGGTCAGATTCCCCACTTCCCAGTAGAATCGCGCTTATTTTGCACACTGCTAAAGAGTACGGAGCGTAGAGGTATGGGCAGAGCCTATCAAAACCGTAAAGAATCGATGGCCAAAACGTCGGACATGAAGGCGAAGCTGTACAGCCGCTACGGTCGCGAAATCTATGTCGTCGCCAAGTCCGGCGGCGTCGACCCGAACGGCAACCTGGCATTGCGCAGTCTGATCGACCGCGCGAAGAAGGAACAGGTGCCGGCACACGTGATCGAGAAGGCGCTCGACAAGGCCAAGGGCGGCGCCGGCGAGGACTACTCTGCGGCGCGTTACGAGGGTTACGGTCCGGGCGGCAGCATGGCGATCATCGAGTGCCTGACCGACAACCCCAACCGCACCTTCGGCGATGTGCGCCAGGCGTTCACCAAGACCAAGAGCAAGATCGGTACCCAGGGCAGCGTCAGCCACATGTTCGATCACTCGGCGATCTTCGTGTTCAGTCACGCTGACGAGGAGGCGGTACTCGAGGCGCTGATGGAGGCGGACGTCGATGTGACCGACATCGAAAACGAGGATGGCAAGATCACCGTATTCGCTCCCAACACCGATTACTTCAAGGCCAAGACCGCACTGCTGGAACGTTTCGGCGAGATCGATTTCGACGTCGACGAGATCCAGTTCATCCCGCAGAGCTACACCACGATCGGCGAAGAGGATATGGCAATGTTCGAAAAATTCCTCGCCATGCTGAACGACCTGGACGACGTCCAGGAGGTCTACCATAACGTCGAGATGTAACAGTGCTCCGCGCCCTTATTGATAGGGCGCCGCTGTGCAGACGATGAAATACAAAACGCCCGGCAGATGCCGGGCGTTTTTGTTGGTCTGTCCAGTGGCGGCGGTTAGCCTCCGGCCACCGAAATGGTCTCGAAGTCGGGAGATACTTCCAGCGCCTTCAGCAGCTTGCCGACATGGGCCAGCAGCCGGTAACGGGCATACCATTCGTCGAACACGCCGTTGATATGGTCCGAGTTGGCGGTGAAGTATTCGTTTTCCGAGTCGAGCAGGTCGAGCAGCGAACGCTGGCCGATGTCGAACTGGCGCCGGTAGGCGGTACGGGTACGCTCGGCCGCCTTGGCGTGACGCTCCAATTGCGGCAGGGTCTCGAACGCCTTGTTGAGCTGGGTCCAGGAGGAGCGGGCGTTGGCTTCCAGCTCCCACTGCAGCTTGCGAATCTCTTCGCGCTGGGCATCGCTCAGATACTGCATCTGCTCGACACGGGCGCTGTCGGCGCCACCGCGGTAGGCGTTATAGCGTGCCCTCAGCATCGCATAGGCGTCCTCCTCGCGGAAGTTGTCGCCATCGACGCCATGGTTGTGGTCCGCACCGAGTTCGAGATCGAGGCGGGGATGGAACGCCGCCTTGGCGCCGTTGGTCTGCGCCATCGCCTGCTCGTGGCGGGCAAAGGCGGCGAGCAGGGCCGGGTGCTCGGTCAAGGCGATCTTCACCGCGTCCTCCGGGGTGGAGGGCATATGCACACAGCACTTATCGGCCGGCATCTGCAGGTCCAGCGGACGGTGACCGACCACGCGCTCGTAGTTGATCTCGGCCTCCCACAGGTTACCCTCGGCGGCGATCAGGTTGCTGTTGGCCAGTGCCAGACGACCGCGGGCCTGTTCCAGGTCGGCGGCGCTGCCGAGGCCGCTGTCGTAGCGGCGCTTGATGCGGTCATAGGTCTCCTGGTGCGCCTGGTTGTTGCTGCGGGTCAGCTCCAGCAGCTGCTGCCGGCGCAGCACCTCGAGATAGACCTGGCTGACACGCAGCGCGACATCTTCGCTGGTGGCGTTGAGATCGTTACTGCCCGCCTCGACGCCGGACTCGGCGGCATCCACGCGGCTCTTGGTCGCATAGCCGTCGTACAGCATCTGCGATGCGGTAATGCCCGCTTCGCGGCGAATCATCTCGTTGTTGTAGGGGCTGTTATCGTTGGTGGCGGCGTTGTCGGTCCACTCGTAGCCGTAGCCCAGGGTCAGGTCGGCCTTGGGATAGTAGCCGGCTTCGGCAATCGACACCTGCTGGGCCAGCGTCTGCTTGCGGGTGGCGCTAAACAGCACTTCCGGATGCGTGGTCATCGTCTCCGACACCGCTTCGACCAGGGTTTCCGCCCAAACCGTGGAGTGGGCGACGCAGAGCGCGGTGACCAGCAGCGATCTCTTCAGCGTCAGCATCATCCTTTGCTTGTTCATAAACACCCTCGTTAAAGATTCGGTTAGCGTACTGTGATCTCGACGCGACGGTTACGCAGTTCGCGTACATTGTCCGGGGTATCGACCAGCAGGTCGCGCTCGCCCATGGCCCGGGTCTGGATGATGGCAGGATCGACGCCGATCTTGATCAGCTCGCCCTTGACCACTTCGGCGCGTCGTTGCGACAGGGCCATGTTGTAGGCGTCGCTGCCCGAGGTATCGGTATGACCGGTGACAAACACCTCCTTGGCATAGTGCTTGATCACTTCGGTATAGAAGCGCTCCGCCTCCTTACGCGACTCCTCGGTCAGGATCTCGGTGTCGTGGTAGAAGTACAGAAGCACTCGTAGAGAGGCCAGCTCCTCGGCGGTATAGGCCGGTTTGGGCGCTGGGCAGAACGGCGGTGGCGTCGTCGCCAGTAACAGCTCTGCCGATTCAGTGCCGCGCATATCGGATACTGGCTTATCGGGACCGAAGTGATTCACCATGTTGCTGTAGGTGCCACAGCCCGACAGTCCCACTGCCAAGGCGACGGATGCGATAAGCTTTCCTTGCCTGCTCATAACCTGGTTATCCCTCTTATGTTGTGCAGCAGCGTCATAGGAGTCTGAATGCCAACATAATAGCTCAGCCAAAGGGCGTAACAACCATTTAACCGGCTAAATAGACAGTTTTTTAGTCCTGAAGCAACGAAAGAGGGGAGTGGCCGGCAGCCGGGGCAAACCGGGCCGGGATGGCGCTGTGACGGCGGGCGGTCCAGGGAAGAGGGGCTGGACAGGCGATGCTGTAGCGGGCTGGGCCGTGCGCCGCATAACGGTGCGCAACGCCCGCACGGATGCGGGCGGGCGGCGGATCGAGCGGTTCCGATGCGGCGGTTATTTGAAGTGTTCCAGCGCCAGCTCGTAGCCGAGGGTGCCGAAGCCGGCCATCACCGCATCGGCGCGGGCCGATACATAGGAGTGGTGGCGGAAAGCCTCCCGTTGGTGCACGTTGGAGATATGCAGCTCCACCACCGCACCGTCGAAGGCGTTCAGCGCATCCAGGATCGCGACCGAGGTGTGGGTATAGGCGGCGGGATTGATCAGGATCCCGGCCGCCCGCTCGCGCGCCTCGTGGATCTTCTCGACGATGGCGCCTTCGTAATTGCTCTGGAAAAACTCGATCTCCAGCCCGAGCGTCGCGGCCTTACGGCGCACCCGCGCCTCGACATCGGCCAGGGTTTCGCTGCCGTAGATCTCCGGTTCGCGCTTGCCCAGCAGGTTCAGGTTGGGGCCGTTCAGCACATAAATCAGTTTGCTCAAAATGGTTGCTCCGCTACTGACGGGGTGAAACGACAACAGTCCGACGGTGCTCGGGGCGCCACGCCAACGGCGACCTCAAAGTAGAATGTCGAGCAACAGCGTCAGGGTAAAGAAGGATAGCGCCGTCGCGAGCAACAGGATACTGGCGCACACCTTGCCCAGGCCATAATTGCTGCCGATGATCGGAAATACGCTGAACATCGGCATCGCCGCCATCAGGATCATGGCCAGCTTCAGCTGCGGATCGAAGTCGGGCCAGAGGCTGACCAGCAGCAGTACCAGCAGCGGATGGAACAACAGCTTGCCGACCACGACGGTGGCGATACTGCGCCGTTCGCCCTGCAGCGGATTGCCAACCAGCGAGCCACCGATGGAGAACAGTGCGACCGCGGCCGAGGCCCGCGCCAGCATGTCGAGGCTCTGCAGCAGAGAGGGGGGCAGGGTCGGTGAGAAGGCCGAAACCAGCATCCCGGCGGCGATGGCCAGGATCAGCGGGTTGCGCAGGACGCGGGCGAACACCGGGCGCCACAGCGAGCCGAGCCGGGCGCCGTCGCTACGGCCGCTGGCGTATTCGATGATGACCAGCGCCAGCGGCAGGATCAGGATGTTCTCGACGATGATCGACATCGCGAACGCCTGCGTCGGCGGCGAATCGAACACCTGCAGCAGCAGCGGGTAGCCGATGAAGGCGCTGTTGGAGATCGCCATCCCCATCGCCTGCACCCCGCTTTGGGTCAGCGTGTCGCGCAACACCCAGCGCTGGAACGCGATGCCGCCGAGCAGCATGATGACCGAGGCGCTGCCGTAGACCAGCAGATAGCCGGGCACGATGACGGCGTCGAAACTCATCCGCGACAGGGTGCTGAAGATCAGTGCCGGCAGGCTGAAATAGAGCACGAAGCGGCCCAGGCCCGGCACCGCTTCCTGCGGCATCAGGCGGGTTCTGACCGCCAGGTAGCCGATGGCGATCAGGATGAAGATCGGGGCGGTGAGCGAAAGCACGTCTGGCACGGTTGTTCTCCCTGAACCCTGGTGGTGCGCCCGAGTATACCCGGCGCGGGCGACATGGCTAGCTGCGGTCGCGGTGGTCGCGGAAGGCGCTGGGGGCAGCGCCGACCCGACGCTTGAAGAAGCGCGAAAAGTAGGCCGGATCGGAGAAGCCGAGGTCGTAGGCGATCAGCGAAACCGGTACCGAGGAGTAGATCAGCATGCGCTGTGCCTCCAGGATCAGGCGGTCGTGGATCAGCTCGCTGAGGCTCTTGCCGGCCAGCGCCTGGCTGGCGCGGTTCAGGCCGATCGTCGTGGTGCGCAACTGCTCGGCATAGAAGCTGTTGGGGCGGTGCTCGCGGTAGTGCTTCTCGATCAGCTGGCACAGGTGGCGGTAACGCTCCTCGTAACGGTCCTCGACCTGGGGCTCGTCGTTGGCGCTGACATGGCGGCCGAGCTTGATCAGCAGCGAGAACAGCAGCCACTCGAACATCTGCTGCTTGCCGGTACGGTTGTTGCGGTACTCCTCGTCGAGCTGGCCGATCACCTGCTCGATAAACTCCACATCGCGCGGTTGATCCTGCAGCGTGATGATCTGGGCGCCGCGCATCATCTCGTCGTGGAACGGGAAGCTGCGCTGGAAGCGCTCCTCCATCAGCAGCAGCTGCGACACCGTCACCACATAGCCGACGGTGATGTCGCGTTCGAACTCGAAGCCGTGCACCACCGATTGCGGCACGGTGATGACGCAGGGGGCGGTCAGTTGCTGCTCTTCGCCGTCGATATGCACCCGCACGCTGCCGTTGCGGACGTAGATCAACTGGAACATCCGCGGGTGGACATGGATGTTGATGGTCCAGCTGAACAGGCGGGCGCGCGACTTGATATCTTCGATATGGAAGAACTCGGGATCGCTGCCGGAGGGGGCTTCGCTATACAGCGCGTAGGTGGAGATGGGGGAGCCCGAGTGGCGGGTTTTTACGTTCATCGGCCCGAATACTCTTATTGTGGGGGTGCGGATGAAGTCTGGCACCGGCCCGTGGGCCGGTGCCATCTACCGCGTTATAGCAGACCGAGTGCCAGCACCGGGAAGGCGATGATCAATCCCAGGCGTACGATATCGGACAGAACGAATGGCATGACACCCTTGTAGATCGAGCCGATCGAGATATCCGGGGCGAACGCCTTGATGACGAACACGTTCATCCCCACCGGCGGCGTGATCAGCCCCAGTTCGACGGTGATGACGGCAACGATGCCGAACCAGACCGGGTCGAAACCGGCGGTTTCGATCAGCGGGTAGACCACCGGCACGGTCAGCAGCAGCATCGCGATGCTGTCCATGACGCAGCCGAGCAGGACGAACAGGATCAGGATCGCGAACAGCACCGCGTAGGGGGGCAGTTGCAGCGCGTCGACGAAATCCACCAGTTCGAATGAGATGCGCGATACGCTGAGGAAGTAGCCGAAGATCTCGGCGCCGAGGATCATGAAGAAGATCATCGTGGAGGTGAACAGCGTCTCCTGCAGCGATTCGCGGAACTCGGCGAAATTCATCCCGCGGACCAGGGCGATCACCATGGTGCCGAAGGCGCCCACGGCGGCCGCTTCGGTGGGGGTGAACAGGCCGGTGTAGATGCCGCCGATGATCATCAGGAAGATACCGGTGAAGGGCAGCAGCCCCTTCAGGCCGACGATCTTCTCACGCAGGCTGGTGGCTTCCCCCGGCTTGGCCAGGCTCGGGTTCAGCTTGACCACGATGGTGACGGTGACGCAGTACAGCGTCAGCCCCAGCAGGCCCGGGATCAGGCCGGCAATGAACATGTCGCCGACCGACTGCTCGGTGATCAGCGCGTACAGCAGCAGGGCGATGGAGGGCGGGATCATGATCCCCAGCGTACCGCCGGCGGCCAGTGTACCGGTGGCCAGCGAATCGGAGTAGCCGTGCTTTTTCATCTCCGGCAGCGCGACGCGGGACATGCTCGCCGCGGTGGCGACGGAGGAGCCGGAGATGGCGGAGAAGATACCGCAGGACATGATCGCGGCCAGCGAGATGCCGCCGCGCCAGGCGCCGAACAGGGTGCGGGCGCCGGAGAACAGCTGGTCCGACATCTTCGAGCGCGACGCGAACACCCCCATCAGGATGAACATCGGGATCGGGCTGAAGCTGTAGTTGGTCAGCGTTTCGAACGGACCGCTTTCGAGGATGGCCAGGGCCGGATCGAAGGCGATGATCCAGCTGAAGCCGACAAAACCGATGGCCGCCATCGACAGTGCGATAGGTGCACGCAGGGCCATCATCGCCAGCATCAGGGCGATGCAGATAAAACCGATTGTGGATGCACTCATGCGCTAAACCCCAGTGCTTTACAGAAACGGGCCTTGGCCACGGTCAGCGAACGCAGCGCCAGCATGGCGGTACCGAACACCGTTGCGGCATAGATATAGGTCATCGGCACCAGCAGGTCCTGGGAGGTTTCGCCACTGCTGCTGGCATTGATGGTCGCTTCGTAGAAGCGGTAGGTCATGCCGCAGCCGAGCAGCATGTAGCCGAGGAAGTAGATCCCCTCCAGGGCCGATTTCTTGCGTTCGGACAGGCGCTCGGTGAACAGGTCGACGACCACCTGGGAACGGTCCACGCACCAGGGCAGGGCGTAGAGGATGGCGAACAGCAGCGAGAACTTCACCAGTTCGATACCGCCGAGGAAGGTGAGATCGATGCTGCCGTCGCTTAGCCTGAACAGCGCGCGAGTGATGACGTCCGTCAGGACGATCATCATCATCGCGGCGATCAGGAAGCCACTGAGCAACTGCATGAGGTAGCAGATAGCATCTACCAGACGTGCAAAGGCTTTCATCAACAGGCTCCGGAGGTGAGATTACTGGCAGGACTCTGCCAGTTGCATGGTGCGTTCATACACCTTGCGTGCGGGTAGACCCTTGGCTTCCAGTTCTGCCAGATAGCCCTCGGTAGCCGCGTCCATCACCGGCTTCCATTTCGGGTTCTGTGCGCCACCCTCGATGGTAATGATATTGTGACCCGCCTTCACCGCTTCCGCGCGTCCTAGCTCGTCCACCTTGTCGAAGGCGGCGCCGGCGCGTTTGGCCCAGGCCATACCGGTGTTATCGTCGATCACCTTCTTCAGCTCAGCCGGCATCGACTCATACACCGATTTGTTCATGGTGACCACGAACGCCAGGCTGTAGAGGCCACCCACTTCGGTGTGGTTCTTGGCGATGTCGTTGATGCGGAACGATTTTACCCCTTCCCACGGCAGTGCTACGCCATCGATGACACCACGCTGCAGCGATTGGAACGACTCCGGCGCCGGCATGCCGACCGGGGCGGCCTGCAGGCCTTCGAGCAGTTTGCCGACCACGGCGGTCGGGCGACGGATGCGCAGTCCGGACAGGTCTTCCGGCTCCTTGATCACCTTATCCTTGGTGTGCAGGTGACCCTGGCCGTGGGTGAACAGGAACACCGGGCGGGTATCGGCGTATTCGCTGTCGAGCAGCCCCTCTTCGTACAGGCTTTCGATGACGCAGGAGCCCTGGGTGGCGTTCTTGACCACGCCCGGCAGTTCGACGATCTGGGTCAGCGGGAAGCGGTTCGCGGTGTAACCCTGTACGGTGGCGGTCATGTCGGCGATACGGTTGATCACCGCGTCGTACTGGGCCGGCGGTTTGGACAGGGTGCCGCCGGGGTAGATCTCGACATTGATGCGTCCGCCGGACTGCTCTTTGACGGTATCGGCCCAGGCCTGGAACAGCTCTTTGTGGATCGGAGAGACCGACGGCCAGAAGTGCGCAAAGCGCAGGTTGACGTCGGCCGCCTGGGCCTGGGTGGTCGCGGTAACGACAATCGCTGCGGTCAGCGCGGCCTTTTTCAGCGTTGTGATCATTGCTTTCGCCTCACGTTGTTGTTTTGTTTTTTTGTTGTTGGATTGTTGGGTAACACAAAGGTGGATGATCGATCAGCGGAACTCCTCGGTATCGATCTCCTGTTGTTGCGCGGCGTTATAGCGGGTGCCGGCAACGCTATTCTGGTTGATCAGCGCGTCGAGACGGGCGATCAGCGCCGGGTCGAGGTGCACCGCGTCGGCCTGCAGGTTCTCCTGCATATGCTCGACATAGCGGGTGCCCGGGATCGGCACGATGAAGTCGCCGCGACTCTTCACCCACGCCAGAGCCAACTGGGCCGGGGTACAGCCCGCAGCGGCGGCGATCTGGCAGTACTCATCCAGCAGTGCCAGGTTTTTGGGGTAATTTTCGGCGTAGAAACGCGGCATGTTGTTACGGATATCTTTCGCTTCCAGCGTGCCGACATCGGTCAGCGTTGCGGTCAGGAAACCGCGCGCCAGCGGGCTGAAGGCGACGAAGGCGGTGCCGGACTGGCGGCAGGCCTCGAGGACGGCGATTTCGGGGTTACGTGACCACAGCGAGTATTCGGTCTGCAGCGCGGCGATGGGGTGGATCGCCTGGGCGCGGGCGAGGGTGGCGGCGGACACTTCGGACAGGCCGATGGCGCCGATCTTGCCTTCCTTGACCAGGTCGGCCAGCGCACCGACGCTCTCCTCGATGGCAACGTCAAAGTCGAGACGGTGCAGGTAGTAGAGATCGATATGCTCGGTATCGAGGCGGCGCAGGCTGTTTTCGCACTGCTGGCGCAGCGTCTCGGGACGGCCGTTGATCTCTTTCTTGCCGCTTTCCGGGCTGATTGCCATGCCGCATTTGCTGGCCAGGAACAGTTCGGAACGCTTGGATTTGAGGGCCTTGCCGACGAGTTTCTCGTTGGCGCCGCCGCCGTAGAGGGTGGCGGTGTCGAAATGGCGGTAGCCCATCTCGAAGGCAGCCTGCAGTGCGGCAACCGCTTCCGGTTCCGCCACCGGTGAGCCGTAGGCGTGGGACAGGTTCATGCAGCCCAGGCCGATACCCGGGGTGCTGAAGTAGGGGCTCAACTTAGTGCTCATCTGTGCGAATCTCCTCGAGAAGCGTCAGATTGAGACGGGCCAACCCGAAGGGTAGGCCGGCCCGCAGGGTAGACAGTGCTCAGCCTTCGGCCAGGCACTGTTCCAGTCGATGCAGTGTCTCCATGGCTGGCAGACACTGCACCACGCTGGAGTTGGGCTCGCGACCTTCGCGGATAGCCGCGATGAATTCACGATCCTGCAACTCGATACCGTTGTTGGACACGGCGACACCGCTGAGGTCGATCTTGTTGTCGTGACCGTCGTACAGATCGTCGTAGCGGGCGATGTAGGTGCCGTTATCGCAGATGTAGCGGAAGAAGGTGCCCAGCGGGCCGTCGTTGTTGAACGACAGCGACAGGGTGCAGATCGCGCCGCCCGGAACCTTCAGGCCGATGCTCATATCCATGGCGATGCCCAGGTCCGGATGCACCGGGCCCTCCAGCGCCTGGACCTTGCTGGCGGTTTCGCCGGTCTGGTACTGGAACAGGTCGACGGTGTGGCAGGCATGGTGCCACAGCAGGTGGTCGGTCCAGGAGCGCGGCAGGCCCAGGGCGTTCTTGTTGCTGCGACGGAAGAAGTAGGTCTGCACATCCATCTGCTGCACTTTCAGCTCGCCGGCCATGATCTTGTTGTGGATCCACTGGTGGCTGGGGTTGAAGCGGCGGGTATGGCCGGCCATGGCCACGAGACCGGTGCGCTGCTGGGTTTCGACCAGTTTGCGCGCGTCTTCGATGTTATCGGCCATCGGGATTTCGACCATCACGTGCTTGCCGGCTTCCAGGCACTGGATCGCCTGGGAGGCGTGCATCTGGGTCGGGGTAGCGAGGATCACCGCGTCGACGTCGTCGCGGGCCAGCGCTTCGGCCAGATCGGTGCAGTAGTGGGGCACACCGCGCTCTTCGGCGAAGGCTTTGATCGTTTCCAGTTTGGTACCAACTACGGAAGTGACTTCGGCACCGTCGATCGCGCTGACCGCATCCATATGTTTCATGCCAAACGCGCCGGATGCGCCTGCGATACATAGTCTCATTGTTGTTCTCCTGCCGGATTCAGTGCGTAACGATACAAATTATCCAATCAATCTAGCACCGGCGGCAGGGGTTGGATAATTAAATAACCAGTGCCGGTATTCAATTTTTGCATAACATCCGGCTCAATCCTCGGCGTGGCGGGCGGCGGCCTCGCGCAGCATCTGCAGGAACTCGGTCTGGGTCGGGGTTGCCTGCCAGTTGCGTCTGAGCGTAACGCCGATGGGACGTCGCGTGTGACTTAACGCGTAGGGTAGTACCGAGAGCAGGCCGAAGCGCAGTTCGTGTTCGATCTGGTGGGTCGAAATCAGCGTCAGTCTATCGCTGCCACGCAACAATTCACGGATAAGTATTTGCGAACTGGTTTCCACCAGGCGGGTTGGGGTGGGGATTCCCTTGGCGACGAACAGGGTGTCGAAAAATACCCGTGTCGGGGCCCCGGCGCGCGGCACGACCCAGGGATATTCGGCCAGCGTCTGCAGCTCCAGGTTGCGCGCCTGGGTCAACGGGTGTCCCTTGCGGGCGACAATTGCCAGCGGCGGCGAGAGCAGCTCCTCCTGAATGATGTCGTCGGCCGGGGCGGGGAAACGCAGGGCGCCGATCAGCAGATCCAGGTCGCCGTGGCGCAGATGGAACAGCAGGTCCTGGTAGGGCGCGTCGACGACGTTGATGCCGATATCGGGGTGGGTGGCGCTGAAGCGGTTGATTACCTCGGGCAGGATCGAGGTGCGCGCCAGCGGCATGCTGCCGATGACGATCTTGCCCACCTCGCGAAACTGCAGCGCGCTGATCTCGGCATAGCCCTGGCGGATCTCGGCAAACCCCAGCTTGGCGGCGCGCGCCAGTGCCTGGGCGGCCTTGGTGGTGCTGATACCGGTGCTGGTCTTTTCGAACAATGTTATATCGAGCAGCTGCTCCAGCTCACGCGCGGCGCGGTGCAGCGACGACTGGGAGACGCCGAGATTGCGACTGGCGATGCTGAAGTTCTGCGCTTCGGTGACGGCGACCAGGGCCCGCAGCTGGGTCGTGGTCAGCAGTGGCAGGATCTGCCCGGCATTGGCGTGGCCGCGGGCCTGGGTGTTTTTCAGCGCGTCGCGGATGCCGCGTCCGACATACTCCATGCAGCGTTTGGTACGGTTATACCAGACCTCGCCCGCCGGGGTCGGATACATGCCGTCGGAGTGGCGTTCGAACAGGGTGCTTTCGAGCAGCGCTTCCAGTTTTGCTATCGCCTGGGTGATGGCCGGCTGGGACAGGTACACCTGGGGTGCCGCCTTGCTGATGCTCTTGCAATTCGCGACCTCCAGGAATACCCGCAGGTGTCTCAGATTTGGAATGACACGCTCCATGAGGCCTCCCGATCAGGCTGGTGAAAATTAGAGTCTATATCAAAATTCAATAGTATTGCGGCGAAAATGAAATAGCCAACCGCGACCGGCGGGTCAATACTGGGTCCAAGCTGAAGCCAGCTACATCTGCAGCAAAAAGGACCTGAATAATGATTATCGATTGCCATGGTCACTACACCACCACCCCGCCGCAGGTTGGTGAGTACCGCGAGAAACAGAAAGCCGCTGTTGCCCAGGATCCCAATTTCGTTGGTGAGAAGGGGCAGATCATCATCAGCGATGACGAGATCCGCGAAAGTATCGAAAAAAACCAGCTGCGCCTGCAGCAGGAGCGCGGTACCGACCTGACCATCTTCTCACCGCGTGCGAGCTGGATGGGCCATCACATCGGTAACGAGCATACCAGCCAGTTCTGGACCGAGCACCAGAACGACCTGATCCGCCGCGTCTGCGACCTGTTCCCGAGCAACTTCGTGCCGGTGGCACAGCTGCCGCAGTCGCCGGGCGTCGATCCGGCCAAGTCGGTACCGGAGATCATCCGTACCGTCGAGCAGATGGGCTTCATCGGTATCAACCTGAACCCGGACCCGAGTGGCGGTCACTGGAACGGTTCTGCCCTGTCTGACCGCTCCTTCTACCCGATCTACGAAAAAATGGTCGAGTACGATATTCCGGCCATGGTGCACGTCAGCGCGGCCTGCAACAGCTGCTTCCACACCACCGGCTCACACTACCTGGGCGCCGATACCACCGGCTTCCAGCAGCTGATGATGTCCGACGTGTTCAAGGACTTCCCGGAACTGAAGATCATCATCCCGCACGGCGGCGGTGCCGTTCCCTACCACTGGGGTCGTTTCCGCGGGATGGCGCTGGATCAGGGCTTTGAACTGGAAGAGCGCGTACTGAACAACATCTACTTCGACACCTGCGTTTACCACCAGCGCGGTATCGATCTGCTGCTCGACGTTATCCCGACCAAGAACATCCTGTTCGCCTCCGAGATGATCGGTGCGGTGCGCGGCGTCGACCCGGACACCGGCCACTACTTCGACGACACCAAGCGTTACATCGATGGCAACACCGTGCTCAGCGCTGAACAGAAAGCGGACATCTTCGAGCACAACACCCGCCGTGTCTTCAGCCGTCTGAAGATCTGAGTCGAGTCAACGGATTAGGAGAACAGGATGAAAGAGACAGTTGTAGTCCAGCACATTGAACGTGCCGACCAGGCGGTGATCGACGGCCTGGCCGAGTGCGGCGTTGCTACCATTCACGAAGCCCAGGGCCGTGTCGGTCTGCTGGCGCACTACATGCGTCCGATCCAGCAGGACGTGGCGGTGGCCGGTTCGGCCATCACCATCTCCGGCGCCGCCGGCGATAACTGGATGATGCATGTAGCGATCGAGCAGTGCCAGAAGGGCGACATGCTGGTGTTCGCACCGACTTCGCCGTCGGTACACGGCTTCTTCGGCGACCTGCTGGCGACCTCTGCCCAGGCCCGTGGCGTGGTAGGTCTGGTGATCGATGGCGGCGTGCGCGACACCCGCGATCTGCGCAAGATGAACTTCCCGGTCTGGTCCAAGGCGGTATTCGCCGAAGGCACCATCAAGGAAACCGTCGGTTCGGTCAACGTACCGCTGGTCTGCGCCGATGAGCTGGTCAACCCCGGCGACATCATCGTTGCCGACGACGACGGCGTGGTTGTCGTCCGCCGTCAGCATGCGGCCGAAGTGCTGGAAAAAGCCCGCAAGCGCATGGAGCTGGAAGAGGCCAAGCGCGTGCGTCTGGCCAACGGCGAGCTGGGTCTGGACATCTACGACATGCGTCCGCGCCTGAAAGAGAAGGGCCTGAAGTATGTCTGATGGCATCCGCTGCATGTGGATGCGCGGCGGTACCTCCAAGGGGGGGTACTTCCTCGCCTCCGATCTGCCGAACGACACGGCGGCGCGCGATGCCTTCCTGCTGCGGGTCATGGGTTCGCCCGACCCGCGCCAGATCGATGGCCTCGGCGGTGCCGATCCGCTGACCTCCAAGGTCGCGGTGGTCAGCAAGTCCGCCCGTGACGATGCCGACGTGGAGTACCTGTTTCTGCAGGTGTTCGTCGACCAGGCGATCGTCACCGATGCGCAGAACTGCGGCAACATCCTCGCCGGTGTCGGCCCCTTCGCCATCGAGCGCGGCCTGATCGATGCCAGCGACGGCGAAACCGACGTACGCATCTTCATGGTCAACACCGGACAGATCGCCACGGCTCGCGTTTGCACCCCCAACGGCAGGGTCAGCTATGTCGGCGAAGCCCGCATCGACGGCGTGCCGGGGTACAGCGCACCGGTGCCGATCACCTTCGCCGATACCGCCGGCTCCAGCTGCGGTGCACTGCTGCCGACCGGTAACACGGTCGATGTGATCGACGGCGTCGAGGTGACGCTGATCGACAACGGCATGCCGGTGGTGATCATGCGCGCCAGCGACATGGGGATCAGCGGCAGCGAAACCCGCGAAGAGCTGGAAGCCAACGCCGAACTGCGTGCCAAACTGGAGGCGATCCGCCTGCAGGCCGGTCCGCTGATGAACCTGGGCGACGTCAAAGAGAAGTCGGTGCCGAAGATGACCATGGTCAGTGCCCCGAGCAATGGCGGCGCGCTGTCCACCCGGACCTTCATCCCGCACCGCTGCCACGCCTCGATCGGCGTCCTCGGCGCGGTCAGCGTGGCTACGGCGGCGGTATTGCCGGGCTCCCCGGCCGCCGCGGTGGCGACGATTCCCGCAGGCACGCGCAAGTCGCTGGCGGTGGAACACCCGATCGGCGAGATGACCGTAATACTGGATATCGACGAAGCCGGAAACCTCGGCCCTGCGGCGCTGCTGCGTACGGCGCGCAAGCTGTTCGATGGTGAAGTCTTCGCCCAAGATAACTGAATAACAGGTGCAGCAAGATGATGGATGCAGATTACCTCCCGTTCCACCCGAACCCCAGCAAGCCTGAGTTCAAGGCTCCGGCCGGTGCGGTCGACGCGCACTGCCACGTGTTCGGTCCGGCCGAGCAGTTCCCCTACCACCCGAAGCGCAAGTACACCCCGTGCGATGCGCCGAAAGCGAAACTGTTCGAGCTGCGCGATTACCTCGGTTTCGAACGCAACGTGATCGTGCAGGCTTCCTGCCACGGTACCGATAATGCGGCGCTGCTCGACGCGCTGGAAAGCGCCGGCGAACTGGCCCGCGGCATCGCCGTAGTCGATCCGGCGATCAGCGTCGAAGAGCTGGAAGCGATGGACAAGGTGGGCGTACGCGGTGTGCGCTTCAACTTCGTCAAGCGTCTGGTCGATAGCACCCCGAAAGAGGTGTTCCTGTCGATCGCCGAGAAGATCAAGCCGCTGGGCTGGCACATCGTGGTCTACTTCGAGGCGCCGGACCTGGAAGATCTGATTCCGTTCCTGAACGAGCTGGACACCACTATCGTCGTCGACCACATGGGTCGTCCCGATGTGGCCAAGGGTGTCGACCATCCGGACTTCCAGCGCTTCATCGAGCTGATGAAGAACAACGACAAGATCTGGGTCAAGACCACCTGTCCCGAGCGCCTGACGCTGAACCCGCCGGATTACAGCGACGTGGTGCCGTTCATGAAGACGCTGGTCGAGATGTTCCCGGATCGTTGCCTGTGGGGCACCGACTGGCCGCATCCGAACATGAAGTCCCATGTGCCGGACGATGGCAAGCTGGTCGACGTGATTCCGCAGATCGCCGTGACCGAAGAGCTGCAGCAGAAGCTGCTGGTCGATAACCCGATGCGCCTGTACTGGGCGCGCTGAGGTTAAGTGGCCTGCCACCTTTCGTTGCACTGGCAACGAACACGCGCCCGGGTTCGCCCGGGCGTTTGCACATAATCGGCGTCACCCCGTCTGACTGGCGCCAGATAACGACGCAGGCAGACGCATCCCCCAGCAGGAGGGTACAAACATGACTGATTACAAAATGAGGCCGGTGGAAGGCACCATCCATTTCGATGGAGAGATGGCCACCAAGGGCTTTAACTTCAACAAGATGTGTTACTCCTTCAACAGCGAGGAGAACCGTCAGGCGTTCCGCGACGACGCGGAGGGCTACATGGAGAAGTACCAGCTCACCGAGGAGCAGAAGCAGGCGGTGCGCGACAAGGACCTGATCCGCATGCAGGAGCTTGGTGGCAGCGTCTACTACCTGGCGAAATTCGCCGGGATTTTCGGCTGGAACATGCAGGTGATCGGCGGTATGCAGAGCGGCCGTACCACCGAAGAGTTCCAGGCCTACCTCAACAGTCAGGGCAGGGGAAAAACCAATGGCTAAGATCATCGGTGGGATCACCACTTCGCATATCCCGGCCATCGGCGTCGCCATGGACAAGGGGCTGGAAAACGACCCGTACTACCGCGACCTGTTCGCCATCTACCCGCCGATCCGCGCCTGGCTGAACGAAGAGAAGCCGGATATCGCGGTGCTGTTCTACAATGACCACGGCCTGGAGATGTGGCTCGACAAGAAGCCGACCTTCGCCGTCGGTTGCGCGCCGCAGTACGAGAACGCCGATGAGGGCTGGGGGATCAAGCCGATTCCGCCGGTGACCGGCGAAACCGAGCTGAGCTGGCACATCGTCAACCACCTGATCGAGCACGATTTCGATCCCACTGTGTGCCAGGACATCAAGGTCGACCATGGTGCCACCGTGCCGCTGACCCTGCTGTGGCCCAACTTCACCTACCAGGGGATCAAGGTGATCCCGATCGCGATCAACTGCGAGCGTCACCCGATGCCGAA
>QKGH01000209.1 GCA_003250495.1 Marinobacterium sp. | reverse complement strand
GCCGGTGGCGATCTCGTCGGCGATCAATAGTACCTGGTAGCGGCTGCACAGCTCGCGCGCCTGGCGCAGCCAGTCGGCGCTGTAGAAGTACATGCCGCCGGCGCCCTGGACCACCGGCTCCAGGATCAGTGCGGCGATCTGTTCGTGGTGCTGCTCCAGCGCCTGCTGCAGCGGCGCCATATCCTCGGCGCTGGCGGTACTGCCGAAGCGGCAGCTGGGGCGGTCGATGAACAGCTGCTGCGCCAATACGCCGCTGAACAGTTCGTGCATGCCGGTGACCGGATCGCACACCGACATCGCGCCGAAGGTATCGCCGTGGTAGCCGTTGCGGATCGTCAGCATCCGCTGCTTGCCCGGCTTGCCGCGGGCGTGCCAGTACTGGATCGCCATCTTCAGCGCCACCTCGACCGAGACCGAGCCGGAGTCGGCCAGGAACACGCGTTCCAGCCCCGCGGGCGTCATCTCGACCAGTTTGCGGCACAACTCGATCGCCGGCTCATGGGTGATGCCGCCGAACATCACATGGGCCATGCGGTCGATCTGGCGGTGCGCGGCGGCGTTCAGGCGCGGATGGTTGTAGCCGTGGATCACCGACCACCAGGAGGACATGCCGTCGATCAGCTCGCGCCCGTCGCTCAGCTGCAGGCGCACCCCGGTTGCCGACTCCACTGCCACCATCGGCGGCGGATTGATCATCGACGAGTAGGGGTGCCAGATATGTTGGCGGTCGAACTGGAGTTGCTGTTGGGTCACCGTCATGATCGTTGGGTCTCTGCTGGGATGGGGCTGCGGCGCGACCGGGATGTGCCCGGCGGCGGCCGGAGCTGCCGTTACGGTTGTTGCTGCCACTGTTGTTGCCGTCACTGTTGTTGTCGCGACTGCGGTTGTCACTGTCTGTGTCGGCGCTACGGCTGTGAAGGCGGGCAGTGTAGCACAGCGGCCGTCGCGGGATGGCGCTGCGCTAGCGCACTGAAACCCCAGTGTCATCGCTTTGTCGTTTACTGTGCGGTCGGTTACCGGCGGTGAAACGGAGATGAGGGAAGCGGGTATGCGTAGGCAGCGCGGTGTGGCATTGCTGATGGTGCTGTTCGCCCTGGCGCTGATCGGTATGGGGTTGCCGTTGTTGCTGGAGCAGGGGCGGAGCGAGCTGGAGCGGGCGCGTCTGCTGCAGCAGCGGATCCAGGCGCGCAGCCTGGCCGATGCCGCCGAGCGGTTGGCGATCGAGGCGCTGACCAGCAAGCGCTGGCGCAGCAGTCCGCTGTTCTGGCAGGCGCAGCGCGGGGAGTGGCTCAGCTACCCCGCCGAACAGGGCGAGGTGCGGCTGCGGATCCGCGATCTGCGTAGCTGTTTCAACGTCAACGCGCTGGCCGGCAGCGAGGCGGAGCAGGCGCGGGCGCAGTTGCTCTATCTGCTGACGCATAATCAGCTGACCCAGACCGGGATGGGCGAGGAGCGTTTGTCGCCGCTGCAACTGGTCGACCGTCTGGGCGACTGGATAGATAACGATAGCCAGCCCCGGGCGCAGGGCGCGGAAAGCGACAGCTATCTGCGCGCCGAGCCGCCGGCGCTGGCCGCCAACGCGATGCTGAGCGATATCAGCGAGCTGAACTATCTGCTGCCGGCGGATCCGGGGCGCTACCGGCGTTATCCACAGCTGTGCAGCCTGCCGGATGATGATGGCCTGCGTCTGAACCTCAATGCGCTGACGCTGCAGCAACTGCCGCTGTTCGAAGCCCTGTACCAGGGGCGGCAGTCGGCGCAGCTGCTGCGCAAGCTGATCCTGTCGCGGCCGGCGACCGGGTATGCCGATGCGGCGGCGGTGCGCCAGGTGCTCGGCGGTCTCGATCCGCAACTGATGGCGAGCCTGTTGGCCGGGTTGGTGTTGAACAGCGATCTGTTCCAGCTACAGGTCGAGGTGACACTGGACGGAGAGTCCTACCGTTTCCAGCGGCTGCTGAAGGCGCAGGGGGTCTCGCGTTGGGCCGCCCGGGTACCGGCGCAGCGGGTCCAGCGTCTGGGTGCGTTGCGGTCGCCGTTCTGAGTCGTGACGGCTCGGCATCTGGTTGTCGAATCTGGTTGGGGGATTCCGGCGGCGGGGAATATGCCGCGGCGGCGTTCGGGCCGGGATGGATCTCGGGGCTGCGCTATCGGTTCGATCCGGTTCGCCGCTGGCTGCGCTTGTCAGAGCTGTGCGTTACCAGGGCTGGGCACGGTCATGGGCGGGTATTGGTCTGGAACGGCATCGTTGCGGCGCGGGATATTGCTGGACGCAAGGCATTGATGTGACTCGAGCGGCGAACGCTATCGAGAGGTGCTATGGCTTTGGAGTGTGGCGCTGGGAATATGAAGAAGAAATGGTCGGGGTGACAGGATTTGAACCTACGACCCCTGCCTCCCGAAGACAGTGCTCTACCAGGCTGAGCTACACCCCGACTGACATTCCATGCAGCAGAGCGCTGCGTGGAAATCTGGTACCACCCGATCAGTTGTTGTTACTGGAGTTGGGAATCTCCGCTGATCAAGTGAGCGCGAATTATAAGGGTTTTTCGTTTGCTGTCAACAACATGGCCATTTTAATTGGAAAGGGCTGTGCGCCACCGGTCGCAGGTTGACTGCTGTTCGAAAAACGGTATTACATAATCCCGAATTCACTCCTGGCGTCGATTGAATTGAACTGGTGATTCACCTATTATCAAGCCGTTAATAATAATTACAAAAATATAGGTTCTACGGTGCTGAATAATGTCCTGTCTAGCGCGGTCGTATTCGACCGGGCATCTCCCTTCGAAGTTTCGCAATATGTGAATCAGTATGTGGGCCATCACCGCCTGCATATCCTCGATGCCGAGAGGCCCAGCTCCTCCCTGCACTGCCGGCAGTATGCCGATATCGGCCTGTCGCGTATCTCCTATGGCAGCCAGGTCAAAGTGGCCTGTCCGGACCTGATGGGGGTCTATCATTTCCAGATCGTGACCCGTGGCAGCTGCGACTGGAGCTTCCGCAACAGCGAGTTTCGTCTGCACGCGGGACAGGCGTTGATGATGAATCCGGAGGAGAAGATCGACCTGACCTATTCGGCGGACTGCGAGAAGTTGATCGTCAAGGTGCCGGAGGAGGTGGTCAAGACGGTCTGCCTGTCGCAGTTGGGTGCGGTACCGAAGCAGGGGATCAAGTTCGAGACCCAGGTGGTCGAGCTGACGCACTCCCAGGCGTTCCTCAGTTTTATCAGTGCAATCTTCCATGAGGCGAGCAGTGCGGAGGATCTCGATGCCGGTGAGCTGTGCAGCGCCTATCGCGATCTGTTGATCCGCAAGCTGTTGCAGACCTTCCCCAACAACGTGCGCCAGCAGCAGGAGAGCGTCGCCCAGGACCGGCTGTTTCAGCGCATGCTGGGACATGTCGAGGCCAACATCAAGAACGAGCTGGGGGTCGAGGAGCTGGCCGCGCACTGTGGGGTCAGTGTCAGGACCGTCTACAACCTGTTTGCCAAGCATCTCTCCACGACGCCGCGGCTCTATATTAAGCAGATGAAGTTCAAGTCGCTGCAGCAGGCGCTGCTGACCCAGCCGGCGCTGCGCAATGTCACCGAGGCGGCGCTGGATTACGGCTTTACCCACCTGGGACGTTTTTCGTCGGACTATAAACAGATGTTCGGTGAGTTACCGTCGGAGACCCTGCGCCGTCGACGCGCCTGAGCGTCCCCCTGCTTATCCCCGCGGCGCCGATCGGGCTCAGGCACTGAGTTCGGTCGGCGTCTTGCCGCAGATCTGCCGGGTGACGCTGCGGGTGCAGGCACTGAGTAGGCGCTGGTGGCGGCTGCCGGGTTCGATCTCGGTATCGCCGCTCATCCCCATCAGCGTGATGATCGCCTGAATCTGGCCGTTGATATCGAAAATGGCGCTGGAGAGCACGTTGATATCCGGCAGGAAGTCGCCGTAAAACGCACATAAATTGGTGCTGCGAACCTGTTCCAGATGGCGGGTGAATTCAGCCCGCTCGAGCCCCTGGCCCCGATAGCGCGGCAGCGCCGGCGGTGCCGCATAAAACGCATCGATGATCTGTTCGCGGCGCTGTACCGGCAGGTGGGCCAGGAACAGGCGTCCGGACGCGGAAAAGAAGGGCGACAGTTCGGTGCCGAGGCGGACGTTGACCGCCACCGGCCGGCTGGCGTCGAGCCACTTGATCACCAGCGGCGCAGAGCCGTTCCAGATGGTGACCGACAGCGTGCGGTCGGTGATCGCATGCAGCCGTTCACAGGCATCGAACGCGAGCTGGATCGGGTCGATGTGGCGCAGCGCCGCGATCCCCAGGGTCAGGGCGGCGGTACCGAGGGTGTAGCGGCTGCCGTTGACCTGGGTGATGAAATCGAGCCGCAGCAGGCTGACCAGGTATTTGTGCAACCGGCTCGGCGACAGCTGCAGCTGGTCGGACAGGTTCTTCAGCGACGGCGGCTGCGGCGCCTCGGCGATCGCATTGAGGATCTGCAGCCCCAGTTCGAGCGACCCTATGCCCTGGCGCAGCCCCTCGTCTGGCACCGATTTTCCCGCGCTCTCACTCATATTCCACTCTGCTATCGCAACGACAGCCTCGGATTCTACTGGTTGCGCGCGCCGTGAGGCAATTTGTCGCTGCTGTGCCCGGCGCGCCAGGGGACGAGGTTCAGACACCGAGGCAGGACTCGACTTCGGCCAGGTTGCTGAGCAGCTCGGCGCTGTTGCCGTCGAAGCTGACCCGGCCCTTGACCAGCACCACGTGGCGGTCGCACAGCTGCTTCAGCACCTCGATGTTCTTGTCGACGATCAGGGTCGAGATGCCGCTCTCCTTGATGGTGCGGATCACCTCCCAGATCTCCTTGCGGAT
>QKGH01000332.1 GCA_003250495.1 Marinobacterium sp. | reverse complement strand
TCCCGCCTTCCCCGGGTGTCTTGCCGCTGCCCGCCCCGCCTTGCCCTGCCGACAATGAATGAGCCTGAAGCCACCGGGGCTTCGCACATTCATAAAAAGGAAGGCCAGAACAATGACAATTAACACCGCACCTTTTCCGACCCGCGCGTTGCCACTGAGGCTAAACGCCCTGCTGCTGGGTACGGCACTGGGGTTTGCCGCCAATCAGGCCGGCGCCGTACCGGTTACCTGGGATGAAATTCAACACGACCAACACAACACCGACAGCGTGCTGGGTTACGGTATCGGTCCCAAGGCACAGCGTTACAGCCCGATGACGGCGATCAACCGGGAGAGCGTGCGCAAGCTGGTGCCGGCCTGGTCGTTCTCGTTCGGCGACGAAAAACAGCGCGGACAGGAGTCGCAGGCACTGGTGCACGACGGCGTCATCTATGTCACCGCGTCCTACTCGCGCCTGTTTGCCATCGACGCCCGCACCGGGAAGCAGTTGTGGTCCTACACCCATCGTTTACCGGCCGATATCCGTCCCTGTTGCGACGTGGTTAACCGGGGCGCGGCGATCTTTGGCGACAACATCTATTTCGGTACCCTGGATGCCTCCATCGTGGCGTTGAACAAGGACACCGGCAAGGTGGCCTGGAAGAAGAAATTCGAAGACCATAGCGCCG
Organism: Marinobacterium sp.; assembly: GCA_003250495.1. Lineage (GTDB taxonomy): Bacteria > Pseudomonadota > Gammaproteobacteria > Pseudomonadales > Balneatricaceae > Marinobacterium_D. The sequence continues at coordinate 17,093 of QKGH01000332.1, read as the reverse complement.
GTTACACGATGACCGGCGCCCCCACCATCATCAAGGATCAGAACAGCGGCCGGGTCATGCTGATCCACGGCTCCTCCGGCGACGAGTTCGGCGTGGTCGGCAAACTCTATGCGCGCGATACCGAAACGGGCGAAGAGATCTGGATGCGGCCGTTCGTCGAAGGCCATATGGGGCGACTGCACGGCAAGGACAGCACACCGACCGGCGATCCGCGTGCACCGAGCTGGCCGGACGATGCCGACTCCGCTACCGGCAAGGTGGAAGCCTGGAGTCATGGCGGCGGCGCGCCCTGGCAGAGCGCCAGCTTCGATGTGGCTAGCAACACGCTGATCGTCGGCGCCGGCAACCCGGCCCCCTGGAACACCTGGAAACGCACCTCAGCAGGCGGTGATCCGCAGGATTACGACAGCCTCTACACCTCCGGGCAAGTGGCGCTCGACCCCAGTACCGGCGAGGTCAAATGGTTCTACCAGCACACGCCGAACGATGCCTGGGATTTCTCCGGCAATAACGAACTGGTGCTGTTTGAGTACGACGATAACGGCAACACCATCAAGGCGACCGGCCACGCTGATCGCAACGGTTTCTTCTACGTGGTGAACCGGGAAAACGGCGACTTCATTCGCGGCTTCCCGTTTGTCGACAACATCACCTGGGCCAGCCATATCGACGCCGCAAGCGGGCGTCCGGTGGAGGTCGCCGGCCAGCGTCCGCCCAAGCCCAAACCCGGCGAGGAGCGCGGCGAGGCTGTCGAGGTCTCCCCGCCGTTCCTGGGGGGGAAAAACTGGAACCCGATGGCCTATAGCCAGGATACCGGCCTGTTCTACGTGCCGGCCAACCATTGGAAGGAGGATTACTGGACCGAGGAGGTCAACTACAGCAAGGGCAATGCCTACCTGGGCCAGGGCTTTCGCATCAAGCGCATGTTCGACGACCACGTCGGTATCCTGCGCGCCATCGACCCGAAAACCGGCAAGATCGCCTGGGAACACAAAGAGAAACTTCCGCTCTGGGCGGGGGTGCTGGCGACCAAGGGCGGTCTGGTCTTCACCGGTACCGGCGACGGTTATCTGAAAGCGTTCGACAGTAACAGCGGCGAGGAGCTGTGGCGCTTCCAGACCGGTTCCGGCATCGTTTCATCGCCTATCACCTGGGAGATGGATGGCGAGCAGTATATCGGCATTGCATCGGGTTATGGCGGCGCCGTGCCGCTCTGGGGCGGCGACATGGCCGTGCTGACCAAACCGGTTCCGCAGGGTGGCTCGTTCTGGGCCTTCAAACTGGCCGATTTTCAGTAACCCGGCGTTTAACTCCACCCGCCATTCACCGCCAGGGTCGGGCGCTTCGGTTCCGACCCTGGCCCGGACGCCTGAGGAACCTCCCGATGACAAGAGTATTCGTTGCACTCTGGTTGGCAGCGCTGCTGCCCGGAGTCGTGCATGCCTGTGCGCCTGCTCCCGCCGTGCAGTGCGCAGGACAGGATCTCCGGGGCAGAAACTGGGCCTCGCAGGAACTGCACGGGGCCAATTTTGCCAACGCCGACCTGCGCGGCGCGGATCTGCGCCATGCCAACCTCAACGACGCCAATCTGGCCGGGGCCGACCTGCGCGGTGCGCTGCTGACCCGAGCCCGCCTGGAACAGGCGAATCTGCGCGGCGCCCGGCTGGACGACGCCAACCTGGTCGCGATTTCGGGCTGGGCCCTGTTTGCGCAGGGAGCCTCTTTCCGGCGGGCCCGGCTGGATGGCGCCGACCTCTCCTTTGCCCGCCTTTCCGGCGCCAGCCTGCAGCAAGCCAGCCTGTACGGCGCCAGTCTGGAGATGGCCTGGCTCAGTAAAGCCCGGTTGAATCGGGCCAATCTGCGCGGTGCCGATCTGCAGGAAGCCAAATTCTACGCGGCGACCCTGGAGCAGGCCGACCTGCGCGGTGCGCGGCTGCACTATGCCACGTTCCAGGATACCGAGATGGCCGGGTGTCAGGGTTGTCCATTCGATTGGCAGCAAGCCAAATATCCCGACCAGGTCGAACGCTGAACCACGTCCGCCGCTCCCGTGTCCGACCCCGTCGGAGCGGGAGCGTTCAGCAGCGGCCGCTGCGGATGATCCCGGTATCCAATGCCAGATGGACCAGTTCCGCGCTGGAGCGGATGCCCAGTTTCTGCTTCAGCAGCGAGGTATGGTTGGCCACGGTCTTGGCGCTGATGTTGAGCTGCTCGGCGATCGAGCGCGGCGCCACGCCCCGCGCCAGCATGGTGAAAATCTCCAGTTCGCGCTGGGTCATCTCGCGCAGGCGCGGATCGGGCCCCTCCCGCTTCAGCGCCAGGCGCATCGCCAGGGCATGTTCGACATAGGGTTTGCCCTTCAGCGCCGTGCGCACGGCATCCAGCATCGCCTGGGGTTCGCAGCTTTTGGTGATATACCCAAGCACGCCCAGCTGCAGCGCCTGGTTCACCAGCGCCAGCTCGTCATACATCGAAAACATCAGGATACGCGCCTGGCGGTCGCGCTGCAGGATGCGCCGGGCCAGCTCCAACCCACTGATATCGGGCAGGTGCACATCCAGCACCAACAGGTCGGGCCGCTGCTGTTGCCAAACGACGAACGCCTCCTGGCCGCAGGCCGCCTCAAACATCTCACTGCCCGAGAGCACCGCCTCCAGCAGGCTGACATAACCCTGGCGCACCACCGCATGGTCGTCGCAAAACAGTATCTTCATACGGCCTCCCGTGCCGTGTCGAGGGGGATGTGCAAGCGTAGGGCCAGTCCTCGGCCCGGTGTCGATGCGATCTGCAGCCGCGCCTTCAGCAACCGCGCCCGCTCCTGCATCGAGCGCAGACCGAGGCCCGGGCGCGCACTGTGCCGAATACCGCAGCCGTTGTCCTCCACGCAAACATTGAGGCCACCGTCATGGAGCTGCAGCACGACGCTGACTCGGGTTGCACTGGCATGGCGGGCAACATTGTTGAGTGCCTCCTGAATCAGACGATAGATATGGGTGGCGGTGTGCTGATCGAGGTTGGGCAACTGCGGATCGACGGCGAGGACCACCCTGACTCCGCTGGCGCCTTGCCAGCGCTCGACCAGGGCATCCACCGCCTGTCCCAACCCCAACTCGGTCAATACCACCGGATGGAGCGAGTGGATCAGGCGGCGGAAACCGCTCTGCATCGCCTGGCAGTCGGCGCGCATGCGGCGTGCCGTTGCCACTACGCGGGTGTGGTCGCTGTAACAGGTTTCGATCAGTAACGCACTGGCCTGCAATCCGGTCAGATACTGACCGAGGTCGTCATGCAGCTCCCGCGCCAGGCGTGCCGCTTCCCGTTCGCTGACCGCCATCAGCTCCTCGGTGAGGCGCCGGTTGTCGGCCCGTTCCGCGGACAACGCCAGGCGCAGCTGGCGTACGGGCGACTGAAACCGGAGCGCCAGCAGCAGGGTCAGTAGCGCGGAAAGTGCAAAGGTGGCACTCAACTGCAGGGCGCTTTCCCAAATCTCCTCCGCTTCGTCGGCGGGATTGGGCTGTAGCAGCAGGTAGCGCCCCTCCCCCAGCGCAATGCGATAGTGGCGCAGACTCTGGGCCGTCCCGGGGTGCCAGATCAACGCCAGGAACCAATCGGGGACGGCGGTCGATGGCGTTGTCGTACGCTCGGCGTCAGTACTGGGCGGAAACCCCGCGACGGCGGTCTCAATCACCGTCAAGTGGCGTAGCGGCAGCCTCAGCAGATTGTCCGGCGGGCTGCCGCCAGCGGCCAGTTCGGTCAGTAAGCGGGCGCCCTGGGCTCCGGCGGCCTCGATCTCGCGGGCAATATCGCTTTGCGCCTGGCGGATCAACGCCACCAGGCTGAGCAACAGGGCCAGGGTGTAGGCGGTCAGTATCAGAGCACACAACGACCGCAGCCGCCGGGTATGCCAGAGCGCTTGCATCGGCCGACTCCAGAACTGTGCCACGCCTCGTCACGTGGCAGCCGGTACGCGCAGGGCTACCGGGACGCGACGCGACAGGGCGTTACTCGACGATAAACGTGCCCTGCATCCCTTTCGCTTCTAGCCCCTTGGCGTAGAACGGGTACTTGCCCGGCTTGATCGGCACGAAGAAGATCTCCGCCTCGCCCTCCTCCTCGAACTCCAGTTCGGTCAGCGTCATCGCCTTGATCTCCATACCGCCGGCCTCCACCTTGCGCAGAAAGATCGAGGTAAAAAATGCCGGGGCCTGAACCGCGTACTCTTTCAGCCCCGAGGAGATGACTTTCAGGCGGTAGGCCTGACCGGTTTCCAGCCGATATTCGGACTGCGACAGGCTGTAGTCGCTGCTCTCGCTGCCGAGGATCAGGTCGGGCAACGCCTGCGGGCGGGTGGTCAGGTCGCCGGCGGCCTGGGCCGGCAGCGCCAGCGTCAGGGATAGGGCGGCACCGCCGAGGGCGGCGAGAAAAGTCCGTTTCACTGTGGCCGATTGCACAGACATGGCGCTCTCCGTTGTGGCTAAGTTGTGACTAGTTGTTACTAGCAGGTTGTTATTGTTGGAACTCCTGCTGTTTATCCTGAAGCGCCCGGGTATTTTAAAAATGCTACTTCGGTAGCAAATGATTGCGACCTTGTCGCTATTCAGCTGACCTCCCGCGCCTCCTATGCTGTTCCCATCACAACAATAAAAGCCCGTTAGCCATGACCCACACCCCACCGCCTTCACGGGTGCAGGACACCCGCCTGCGCCTGCTTCAGCCTCGCCCCGGAGCATTGGCCAGCGCCCTGCTGCTGGTTGCGCTGCAGGCCGGCAGCGCCCGGGCAGACACCGGCGATACCCCGCTGCAGGTGCATATCAGCTATCTCGGACAACTGCTCGACCGCGGCCCGGTGCTGTCCAACCTGATCGCCGAGCCGGAGGATGCCGGCGAACAGGGCGCACGGCTGGCCATCAGCGACAGCAACACCACCGGACGTTTTCTGCAACAGCACTACCGGCTGGAGACGCTGACCGATCCCTCCGCCGATCGCCTGGTGGCCACCGCGCAACAGCAATACGCCGCGGGTATCCGCTTCTTCGTGCTGAACACCCCCGCCGCCACCCTGCAGCGACTGCACGCCGCGCTGGGGCAGGATGCACTGCTGTTCAATGCCGGTGCGCCCGACGACGCACTGCGTACCGACCAGTGCATCCCCGGCCTGCTGCATACGCTGCCGTCGCGGGCGATGCTGGCCGATGCGCTGGCGCAGTGGCTGGCCGTGCGACGCTGGCAGCGGTGGCTGCTGATCAGCGGCAACACCGCCGACGACCAGGCGTTTGCGGCCGCGATCAAGCGCGCCGCCAAGCGTTTTGGCGGCAAGATCGTCGCCGAGAAACAGTGGAGTTTCACTACCGATCTGCGCCGTAGCGCACAGGCTGAGCTGCCCCCCTTCACCGCCGGCCCCGAGTACGACGTGGTGGTGGTGGCCGACGAGCGCGGCGATTTCGGCGAATACCTGCCCTACAACACCGGCTACCCGCGCCCGGTGGTCGGCACCCAGGGGATGACGCCGGTGGGCTGGCACAAGATGATCGAGGCCTGGGGCGCGGCGCAGCTGCACAGCCGTTTCGAACAGCAGGCGCAGCGCTTCATGAACAGCGCCGACTATGCCGCCTGGAGTGCCGTGCGCAGCATCGCCGAGGCGGTGACTAACACCGGCAGCAACGCGGTGACCGAGGTGCGCCACTACCTGCTGTCGGATCGGTTCCAGTTGGGCGCGTTCAAGGGGCGCAAGCTCAGCTACCGGGCCTGGAGCGGCCAGCTGCGCCAGCCGATCGCCCTGGTCCACCCCCACTCCCTGGTTTCCCAGTCGCCGCAGGAGGGATTCCTGCACCCGGTCACCGACCTGGATACGCTGGGCTTCGATGCCCCCGAGAGCCAGTGTCGGGTCAGCCCCTGACCGGCCAAAGTACAATACGCGAGGAACTGCCGATGAAAACCCGTCTTCTGCTGCCGACGCTGCTATGCGCCGCCGTTGCCACCTCACCCGCCTTCGCCGCGCTGGCGTATATCTCCAACGAAAAGGACGACACCCTGTCGGTGCTGGATCTGTCCAGCTTCGAGGTGATCGACACCGTTGCCGTCGGCCAGCGCCCGCGCGGCATCGCGCTGTCGCAGGACGGCAGCCAGCTGTATATCTGTGCCAGCGACTCCGACACGGTACAGGTGATGGATCTGGCCACGCGCAAGATCGTCGCCGAGCTGCCCTCCGGCGCCGATCCGGAGCAGTTCGCGCTGCATCCGGATAACCGTCGCCTCTACATCTCCAACGAGGACGATGCGCTGGTAACGGTGGTCGATACCACCAACCACCAGGTGCTGGCGCAGATCGATGTCGGCGTCGAGCCGGAGGGGATGGCGATCAGTCCCGACGGGCACTGGGCGGTCAACACCAGCGAAACCACCAATATGCTGCACTGGATCGACACCGCAACCCATCAGCTGGTGGACAATACGCTGGTCGACCAGCGCCCGCGCCACGTCGAGTTCAGCCGGGATGGCAGCCGGATCTGGGCCTCGGCCGAGATCGGCGGCACGGTGTCGGTGGTGGATGTGGCATCGCGACAGATCCTGCACAAGCTGCATTTCGAGATCAAAGGGATCCACCCGGACAAGATCCAGCCGGTCGGCGTCAAGCTCAGTGCCGATGGCCGCTACGCCTTCGTCGCCCTGGGCCCTGCCAACCATGTGGCGGTGGTCGATGCCAACAGCTACCAGGTGCTGGAGTACCTGTTGGTCGGGCGCCGGGTCTGGCATCTGGCGTTCACGCCGGACCAGAAATACCTGCTGACCACCAACGGCGTCAGCGGCGATGTGTCGGTCATCGATGTCGACAAGCTGAAGGTGATCAAGTCGGTCAAGGTCGGGCGCTACCCCTGGGGCGTGGTGACACAGAACTGAGCCGCAGTGCACGGAACGGGGGATTCCCATGGCTGAAACACTGATCGAGATCCGCGCGCTGAGCCACAGTTACGGCGCCCGTACGGCGCTGGACGCCGTCAGTTTCGGGCTGCGACGCGGTGCCTTCAACGCCCTGCTCGGCCCCAACGGCGCCGGCAAATCGACGCTGTTCGCGCTGCTGACGCGGCTGTACCGGATCCAGCACGGCGACATCCTGCTCGAGGGCGAGAGCATCGCACGCCATCCGCGCCGCCTGCTGCGCCGGCTCGGCGTGGTGTTCCAGCAGAGCACGTTGGACCTGGACCTGACGGTGCTGCAGAACCTGGAGTATCACGGTGCCCTGCACGGTCTGTCGGCGCGGCAGAGCCGTGACCGCGCGGCGCAGGAGCTGGCCTGGCTCGGTCTGGAGCAGCGCAGCCGGGAGCGGGTACGGGCGTTGAATGGCGGCCACCGGCGCCGCCTCGAGATCGCCCGCGCCCTGCTCCACCAGCCCGACCTGCTGCTGCTCGACGAGGCCAGCGCCGGCCTCGACATCGCCAGCCGCCAGGCGATCAACAGCTGCGTGCGCGAGCTGTGCCGGGCGCGCGGCCTGAGCGTGCTCTGGGCAACCCACCTGCTGGAGGAGATCCGACCGGAGGATCCGCTGGTCTTGCTGCACCGGGGCCGGGTACTGGCCCAGGGCGAAGGCGCGCCGCTGTGCCGGCAGCACGGCTGCGCGGATCTGCCGGCCCTGTTCCAGCGCCTGACCGCAGGTGACGGAGTGCAGGCCGCATGAAGATCGCCGCCTACCTGCATGCCTTCACCGGGGTACTGAAACGGGAGTTCTGGCGCTTCGTGCAGCAGCGCAGCCGCTTCCTGAGCGCGCTGGTGCGCCCGCTGCTCTGGCTGGTGGTGTTCGCCGCCGGTTTCCGCGCCGCCCTCGGCGTCTCGATCATGGCGCCCTACCAGACCTACATCACCTACGAAACCTATATCGCCCCGGGGCTGTGCTGCATGATCCTGCTGTTCAACGGCATGCAGAGTTCGCTGTCGATGGTGTACGACCGTGAGATGGGCAGTATGAAGGTGCTGTTGATGAGTCCGATGCCGCGCGGCTGGCTGCTGCTCAGCAAGCTGCTGGCGATCGCGCTGATCTCGCTGCTGCAGGTCTACGCCTTCCTCGCCCTGGCCTGGCTGGCCGGGGTCGAAGCGCCGCCGCTGGGCTACCTGACGGTGATCCCGGCGCTGCTGTTGACGGCGCTGCTGCTGGGCGCCATCGGCCTGTTCCTGTCCGCCCGTATCCGCCAGCTGGAGAACTTCGCCGGGGTGATGAACTTCGTCATCTTCCCGCTGTTCTTCATCAGTTCGGCACTCTACCCGCTGTGGAAGATGCGCGAAGCCAACGAATGGCTGTACTGGGCCTGCCAGTTGAACCCCTTCACCCACGCGGTGGAGCTGGTGCGCTTCGCGCTCTACCAGCAACTGAACCCGAGCGCGCTGTTGATCACCCTGGGAAGTACCCTGCTGTTCGCGTTGCTGGCGATTCTCGGCTTCAACCCCGAACGCAGCGCCAACGCCCGCGCCAGGGGGTAAGGCTTCCGGGGGTAGCGCTTAGAGCTTCGCCGCTTCGGCGTCGCGCCGGTGCACGCTGCCGCGGCTCCAGGAGAACCAGGCGGCCGCCAGCGCATAGCCGCAGCACAGCGCAAAAGCGATCTCCAGCAGGCGCATCAGCGTCGCGTATTGCGACGGCTCCAGCTGGGCATTGCCGATGAACAGGTTGAACAGGAACACCACCACGCTCATACCGAACATATTGCCGAGCGCGCGGGAGATGTTCAGCAGCGACGAGCCGATGCTGAGCCGCTCCTCCGGTACCGAACTCAGCGCGCCGTTATTGTTCGGCGACGAGAACAGCCCGAAGCCGATGCCGACCACCACCAGACCGGCCGCCACCTGCAGCAGCGGGCTGTCGTTGCCGAGGAACGCCAGGATCAGGAAGCCGGCGGCGAACAGCAGACAGCCCAGGGTGGCCGGCACCCGGGGTTCCAGCCGGTCGGACAGGCGCCCGGCCAGCGGCGACAGCAGCGCCATCATCAGCGCCTGCAGCAGCATCAGCTGCCCCGCCTCCGATGCGCTCAGACCGCGGATATATTGCAGGTAGAGGCTGAGCATGAACTGCAGCGGATAGTTGGCGGCATACATGAAAACGCTGGCCTGCAGGGAGCGGAAGAACACCCGGTTGCCGACCAGGTTACGGATTCGCACCAGCGGAAACGGCGTGCGCTCCTGCTGGTAGATGAACAGCAGCAGCAGCCCGACGCCGAGCAGCGCGATGCCGATCCCGCCCAGCGACGGCAGCTCGGACAATCCGCCGAACAGCGCCCAGGTCGCCAGCGTGAACAGCAGGCTGCCGATCCAGTCGAAACGCTCGTTCCGCAGGCGGCCGCTCTCGCGCACATACAGCCCCACCAGCGTCATGCAGACCACGGCCAGCAGCAGCGGTACCAGGAAAACCGCACGCCAGCTCCACAGGTCGGTCAACCAGCCGCCGATCAGCGGCCCGCAGGTCAGCCCCAGGTACACCGAGGTCGAGTTCAACCCCAGCGCCATGCCGCGGCCGTGGCGGGCGAACACCTCGCTGACGATGGCCATGCCGGTGCCGAAGATCATCGCCCCGGCGATCCCCTGGATCAGGCGCAGGACCAGCAGCCACTCGATGGTATCGATCACCGCGACGGCGGCGGAGCTCAGCGTGAACAGCAGCAACCCGCCCTGGAACACCCGTTTACGGCCGATCATGTCGGCGATGCGCCCGGCGGGCAGCTGCAGCGCGATGGCGCCGAGCATATTGACGGTGGGCACCCAGCTGACCAGTACCGCGTCGGCGTTGAGGTCGGCGGCGAGAGACGGGAGGGCGACGTTGACCGCCGACATGCTCATCGGCATCAGGAAGGTGGCAACGCAGATACTGAGCAGCGTCAGCCAGCGGATAGAGGCTGACGCGTAGGGATCGTTCGCGACTGGGGTCATGATCGAGGGGCTTGGCTACCGGTTTTTTCGTCTATTCTAGCCCCGTATCGACCGAAGCGTAATGCTCATTACGAAAAAATCGGTATCTCTGCGCCCGCCCCCTTACTTGTGTTGCGAGCCGCGGGCGCTCGGGCGTTGGACGCTTACCAGCCGGCGGCCGAACGCTTCATGGCCAGGCTGGCGAGGGTCAGTACCAGGCTGACCGCGACCCAGGCCAGGCCGATCACCACCAGCCCCTCCGCCATGGTGATGCCGAACGGCAGCTCCGGAGTGTAACCGCAGGGTTCCCAGGGTTCGAACACCTGGGGCAGCCAGCGCTGCAGCGGCAGCCAGTCCGGAAAGCCGGCATCCATGGTGCAGCTATCGATGATGGTGCCGCGCTCGATGCCCAGGGTCCGCCAGCTGGTGTAGAGCAGTCCGCTGGCCAGCAGCAGCGACAGGAACTGGCCGAGGAAGGCGAACGCCGGCAGAAACAGCATCACCAGCGCGACCAGCGCCAGCCCCAGGAGCCAGGCCCGGACCTGGACGCAGAGTACGCAGGGACCGTAATCGAGCCCGTACTGATAATAGAGCGCCGTGCCCTCCATGGTCAGGCAGGCCAGAAGGACCAGGAACCAATAGATCCGGCTACGGGACAGGGTGGCAAGCAGATTCAACATAAGGGTACCTGGCTCCATCAAAGGGCGGTCAGAAAGTGCTTGATTATCACGCGATTAGATGAAAGTGCAACTGCCTCGGACAAATCGGTGCGCCCGCCGCGATGAGGACGATTCGATGAGGCGGCGGCAGAACCGGCTCCAGCTGCGGCGGTCAGCCTGGAGTCGGCCGTTCGGGCGGGCCGTCAGTGACTGATCAGGCCATGGTTCTGATTCTGCATCAGCATCATGAAGGCCGCCTTGTCCAGCTCCAGCAGCTCCGTATGGTCGCCGCTTTCCAGGTAACACAGCTCTTCATGCGCCAGTTGGTCGTCCCAGATCACCTTCAGGTTATAGGCCTGGCCCAGGGTCGGAACGGCCCCCGCTTCGCAGTCGCCGAACATCAATTTGACGTCGCGCTGGCTGGCCGGTGCCAGAATCCGGTTGAGCCGGGCGTTGACCGAGCCCAGGTCGACCTGCCGGTCGGAAGGCACGACCGCCATGACGAACCCCTCGTCATCGCGCAGCAGCACCCCTTTGGCGACCCGGTGGGCCGGCACCCTGGCGGCGAACGCCGAGCGCATCGCCGTTTCGGTATAGGGGTGATGGCGCAGATGATAGGGGATCTGGCGCTGTTCCAGATAGCTTTGTACTATGGCTGACATCGACATTTCATGCTCCTCCTCTATAGTTCCTCCTCGCACAGAAAGCATAGTACCGGCGCCGCTTTAGCGCTTGCCCTGCCTTGTCCTGGGCGCGGCCGTTACCTAAAATCCTGGCACAGTATCCGACCTGTCGATCCGGGCGCACAACGCGTCCCGAATGCCGCTATTGGACCCAACATGACGCTTTTTTTCCGCCTGGGCTGGTTTTTCCGCGCCCATCGCGCCACCTATCTTGCCGCGCTGGCAATGCTGGCCGGGGTCGCCGCGCTGAATATGGCGATCCCCTGGCTGGTAGCCCGGGCCGTGGACCGGCTCGTCACCGCCACCAGCGGGCTGGCCTCCGTCTATCCGCTGCTGCTACTGCTGCTCGGGGCCGGGGTGGCCATCTACCTGTTGCGCTACGGCTGGCGCAAGACCCTGTACGGCACCTCCTACCGCCTCGGCCACCACCTGCGGCGGCGCTTCTACCAGCGCCTGTGCACCCAGGGACAGGCGTTCTACGCGACGCACAACACCGGCGACCTGATGGCCCGGGCCACCAACGACATCGACGCCATCGAGATGGCCGCCGGCGAGGGGATACTGTCGGGTTTCGACGGCCTGATGACCTTCGTGCTGGTGCTGCTGATGATGTTCGTCGCCATCGACTGGCGTCTGGCGCTGGTGGCGCTGATCCCCTTCCCGATCATGGGCTGGCAGTTCTACCGCATCTCCAGCGCGATACACCACCAGTTCCAGAAAGCGCTGGAGGCGTTTTCGGCGCTGAACGACCGTACCCAGGAGGCGATGACCGGGATCCGCCTGGTCCGGGCCATGGGGCTGGAACAGCAGCAGGATGAAGCCTTCGGGCGGATCAGCAGCGAAGCGGCGGACACCAACTACCAGGTGGCGCGCAGCGAGGCGAAGTACGAGCCGGTGGTGTTCCTGTGCATGTCGGCGTCGCTGCTGCTGACGCTGGGCTATGGCGCCTGGCTGATCCATGCCCGGGAACTGAGCGTCGGCCAGTTGACCGGGTTTACCCTGTACCTGTCGCAACTGATCTGGCCGATGTTTGCGTTCGGCTGGCTGTTGAATATCGTCGAGCGCGGCAGCGCCGCGTTGAAGCGGGTCGATGCCCTGCTCGACACCCCGGACACGGTGCACGACAGCGGCACGGCGACGCCCGCCGATACCAGGCTGACGGTGGACCAGCTGGCGTTCCGCTACGCCGACGATCAGGCCCCGGCGCTACAGGGGGTGAGTTTCCAGCTGGCCCCGGGACAGCTACTCGGCATTGCCGGCCCCACCGGCGGCGGCAAGACCACGCTGCTGCAGTTGCTGATGCGCTACTGGGAGATCGCGCCGGCCGCGGCGATCAGGCTCGGGGAAAAGGCGTTGGCAGATTATCGTCTGCCGCTGCTGCGCCAGTGCTTCGCCTATGTGCCGCAGGATCCCTTCCTGTTCAGCCTCAGCATCGCCGACAACATCGCCCTGGGGCGTCCCGATGCGAGTCCGGAGCAGATCCGCGAAGCCGCCCGGCTGGCCGATATCGATGGCGATATCGCCCGCTTCCCGCGCGGCTACGACACCCCGGTCGGCGAGCGCGGCGTGACCCTGTCCGGCGGCCAGCGCCAGCGCATCGCCATCGCCCGCGCCCTGCTCACCGCCGCGCCGATCCTGATCCTCGACGATGCCCTGTCGGCGGTGGACCTGGCCACCGAGCAGCGCATCCTGAACCAGCTGCGCCAGGTGCTGCAGCAGCGTACGGCCATCATCGTCAGCCATCGCCTGTCGTCGCTGCGCGACGCCGACCTGACCCTGGTGCTGGCCCATGGTGAGGTGCTCGAGCGCGGCCGCCACTCGCAGTTGCTCGCCCTGGATGGCTGGTATGCCCGCATGTGGACCTACCAGCAGTTGGAGGAGGAGTTGGAACAGGAACAACCGGCGGAGGTAGTCAACGATGCGTGACGCGGCATCCAAATCCAGTCAGAGCGGCGCGTTCTCACTGCTGTTCGGCTATCTGAGCCGCGACCGCCGGCTGCTGGCCCGGGCGCTGCTGCTGTTGCTGCTGGCCACCGCGGCAGACGTCAGCGGGCCGCTGTTGGCCAAGCACTTCATCGATGGCTACCTGCTGCCGGGCGACTGGGCCTGGCAACCGCTGCTGTTGCTGCTGGCCGCCTACCTGGTGACCCAGCTCGCCTCGGCCTGGCTGCGCTACCGCCAGACCCTGAGCTTTACCGATATCGCCCTGGGCGCGGTGCTGGATATCCGCCGCCGGGTGTTCCACCACGTCCTGCGCCTGCCGATCCGCTGGTTCGATCATGCCGCGACCGGCCAGTTGGTGAGCCGGATCACCAACGATACCGAGGCGGTCAAGGATCTGTATGTGCAGTTCCTCTCCACCGTGCTGACCAACGCGGTGCTGCTGCTGGGGATATTGGCGGCGATGGCGCTGCTGGATCTGCGCCTGATGCTGATCGCCCTGCTGCTGATCCCCGGCGTGATCGGCGTGATCTTCCTGTACCAGAGGCTCAGCGGTGCCGCCGTGGCCGAGACCCGCCAACAGCGCTCCGAGATCAACAGCCGCATCAGCGAATCGATCGCCGGTATGGCGGTGATCCAGGCCGGCAACCAGCAGGCGCGTTTCAGTGCCGAGTTCGAGCAGCTGAACCAGCGCTACTACACGGCCCGGGTGCGCACCATCAAGATCAGCGGGCTGCTGCTGCGCCCCGCCATCGACCTGCTCAGCGTCGTCGTGCTGGCGGCGATCATCGCCGGTTTCGGCCTGGCCCAGACCCAGGGCGCGGTGGAGATCGGCGTGCTGTACGCCTTTCTGAACTACCTCGGGCGTTTCACCGAGCCGCTGGCGGAGATCACCCAGCGCTTCAACCTGTACCAGCAGGCGATGGTGGCCGGGGCGCGCATCGAGGCGTTATTGCAGGAGGCCGGCGAGTCCACCGGCGGCACCCTGCCGACCTTGACCCAGGGCGCCATCGCGCTGCGCGCACTGCAGTTCGGCTATCAGCCAGACAAACCGGTGCTGGGGCCGCTGACGCTGGAGATCCCCGCCGGCAGCTTTCAGGCCATCGTCGGCCACACCGGCAGCGGCAAGAGCACCCTGCTCAACCTGCTGCTGAACTTCTACCAGCCCCAGCGGGGCGAGCTGCTGCTCGACGGCGAGCCGTTGTCGGCCTACAGCCGCGAAGCGCTGCGCAGCGGCATCGGATTGATACCGCAGGAGCCGTTCATCATCGCCGGTACCCTGCGCGACAATATCGATATGGGGCGCGGTTTGTCGGCACAACGGATTGCGGACGCCGCGCATCAGGCCGGCCTCGACGCACTGCTCGAGCGCCTGCCGCAGGGGCTGGAGACGCAGTTGGGCGAACGCGGCACCCGCCTCTCCAGCGGCCAGCGCCAACAGCTGGTGATCGCCCGGGCGCTGGCCGGCTCGCCGCGCATCCTGCTGCTGGACGAGGCCACCGCCAATATCGACAGCGAAACCGAAGCGGTGATTCAGCGGGCGCTACGGGCCCTGCACGGCAACATCACGCTGATCGTCGTGGCCCATCGCCTGTCGACCATCCGCGAAGCCGACCGCATCCTGGTGCTGAGCCAGGGCGAGGTGATCGAACAGGGTAATCACCGGCAACTGATGGCGTTGCCGCGCGGACAGTACCGGCGCCTCTACCTGTTACAGCAGCAGGCGCAGCGGGTGGAGATGGCTAGCCACTGAGGCCGGTATCAGTAGACCACCAGATTGTCGTCGACAAATTCGCGGATCGCCTCTTCCGCGGCGCTGGCGAGGGAGAGGATCCGCAGCCCCAGACCGATCTGGGAGTAGGATTGACGTCGCTTGTAGACCACCCGGCAGCGGCAGTGCAGCGGGGTATCCTCCAGGCCGAAGTGGAGATCGACCTCCATTACCGCCGGCTCGGCCGGGTATTGCAGCTGCGCCAGCTCGCTCCCTCCCTCGACCAGGAAACCGCCCAGGCTCAGGTTGACCACCCGTATATCGTAGGTGTTGCCGGACAGCTCAAGCTCTCCGGGCAGGTCGGTGTTAATCCGGGGATGAAGACGGCGCTCGGATGACATGGCATTTTCCTCAGTAATACTGCCTGCGGCTATCGCGCGACAGCCGTCCATATTTACGAAGATCTACGCCAAATTATGACAGATTAACCGCAAAAAAACCGTATCAGAGTCAACTTATAGGAGGCTTTCAGCCTGCCATTGGCGGAAAATTAACGCGCGCAAAAACAGTACTTTGGTACTATATTCCCGCCACGATGGTGTAATTCCACTCGCCCCTCCGGAAAGGTGTAATCCCATACTGCCCGGATAATAATCATAAGAGGCTTAAGCCCGTGTACCGAATCCTGATAGCCGACGACCACCCGCTGTTCCGCGAAGCGATCACCAATGTCATCCAGACCAGCTTCCCCGACTCCGAAACCATCGAGACCGAAGACCTGGAAACCGCGCTGCAACTGGCCACCGCGGACGACGAGCTGGATCTCGTCCTGCTCGATCTGAACATGCCCGGCATGAGCGGCCTGAACGGGCTGATCTCGTTGCGTAACGAAGCCCCCAGCGTACCGGTCGTCATCGTCTCCGCCGAGGATGACAAGCAGGTGGTGCTGCAGGCGATCACCTGCGGCGCGGTGGGATTCATCTCCAAATCCTCGCCCCGTGCGCAGATGACCGAGGCGCTGCAACAGATCCTCAACGGCAACGTCTACCTGCCCTCCGACATCATCCGCTCCGCCGGCGGCGATACCCGCCGCAACCGGCGCATGAACGAACCACAGATTCCACCGGAGCTGCTGAACTCCCTGACCCGCCGGCAACTGCTGGTACTGGAGCGGATGGCGCAGGGGGAGTCGAACAAACAGATCGCCTACAACCTGCATATCGCCGAGACCACGGTCAAAGCCCATGTGTCGGCGATCCTGCGCAAGCTTGGCGTGCACAACCGCGTGCAGGCGATCCTGTCCGCCAGCGATATCGATTTCGCCCAGTATCTGCGCCGCTAGTCAGCGCCAAAACCCGGTGCCGGCCCGATAACGAGCCGGCCCCCTCCTCCTGCTGTTCAGCCCCGTCTCAGCCGCGCTGCTCCAACAGATGACTGAGCATCGTTTTCAGCTTCAGCGGCCTAATCGGCTTGTGCATCAATTGGTAGCCGAGTTCACGCACCTGGGCCTTCAGCTCGCCGGTGTAGTTGGCGGTGATCATCAGTACCGGCGGCCGGTCCGCACGCTGCCCCAGGATCTCGGCCACGACATCGATACCGGTGACCTCGTTATCGAGATGGTAATCGGCGATCAGCAGGTCGACCGCGGCAGCACCGACGGCCAGGCGTTGCTGCAACTCCTCCAGCCCCAGCGCGGTGATCACGTCGCACCCCCATCCGCGCAGCAGTGTTTCCATGCCGTCGCAGATCGAGCGGTCGTTGTCGATCACCCAAACCCGGGCGCCCTGCAGGCGTTCGCCGAAATCGACCGGGCGCAGTTGCGGCACGGTGTGCTGCGGCGCCAGATCGGCTCCGGGCAGCAGCACCGAGAATAGTGAGCCGCGCCCCGGTTCCGAGTGCACCCCGATGCCGTGACCGAGCATGCGCGAGATCTTGTCGACGATGGCGAGGCCGAGACCGAGCCCCTTGTCCTGGCCGGCGTTGTTGCCACGCTTGAACTCCTGGAAGATCAGCTTGAGCTGATCGGTCGGAATACCGCTGCCGGTATCGACGATCTGCACCTCGACGCCGTCGCGCCGGCGACGGCAACCGAGCAGGATACGCCCGCCGGCGGGGGTGTAGCGCACGGCGTTGGAGAGCAGGTTGCGCAGGATACGGGCCAGCAGGGCCGGGTCGGTACGCACCACGGCGGTCGAGCCCACGGCCGTGAACGCG
>QKGH01000478.1 GCA_003250495.1 Marinobacterium sp. | reverse complement strand
CTTCTTCGCGATATCCATGTACCAGCTGTCCGGTTTGGCTTCGGCGATCTGGCCCCAGCGGCGCATCTGGGTCAGGTACCAGATCGCATCGGAGTAGTAGGGGTAGGTGGCGTTATGGCGGAAGAACACGTTGAAGTCCGGTACTTCGCGCTTATCGCCTTTTTCATATTCGAAGGTGCCGGTCATCGAGTTGGCGATCACCTCCTGGTCGGCGCCGACATACTCGGAACGGGACAGGATCTTGACCGCCTCCGGGCGGTTGGCGTTGTTGTTCTCATCCAGCCACTTGGCTGCACGCAGCAGCGCCTTGACGACGTGGATGTGGGTATTCGGGTACTTCTCGGCCCACTCGTTGGACACCCCAAACACCTTCTCCGGGTTGTCTTTCCAGATCTCGTAATCGGTGATTACCGGCACCCCGATCCCCTTGAACACCGCCTGCTGGTTCCAGGGTTCGCCGACGCAGTAGCCGTAGATGGTGCCGGCCTCCAGCGTCGCCGGCATCTGCGGCGGCGGCGTCACCGACAACAGCGCTTCGGCGTTGAGCTGGCCGCTGGTATCGCCCTTCTGCGGGGCGTAGTAACCGGGGTGGATACCGCCGGCCGCGAGCCAGTAGCGCAGTTCGTAGTTATGGGTCGACACCGGGAACACCATACCGAGGTTGAACGGTTTACCCTCGGCCCGGTACTTATCCACAACCGGTTTCAGGTAGTCGGCCTTGATCGGGTGTACCGGCTTACCGTCCGGTCCCATCGGGATGTTGGCCTTCATCTGCTGCCAGATATCGTTGGAAAGAGTAATGCCGTTACCGTTCAGGTCCATGCTGAAGGCAGTGATGATGTGCGCCTGGGTGCCGAAGCCGATGGTCGCCCCCAGCGGCTGACCCGCCAGCATATGCGCCCCGTCGAGCTGACCATCGATGACCCGATCCAGCAGCACTTTCCAGTTCGCCTGGGCTTCGAGCTGGACGTACAGTCCTTCGTCCTCGAAATAGCCCTTCTCATAGGCGATCGCCAACGGCGCCATATCGGTCAGTTTGATGAAGCCGAACTTCAGCTCCTCCTTTTCCGGCGCACCGGTCTGCGCCGTGGCGATGCCGGAGACAGTCGCGCAACCGATGGCTGTCGCGAGCAGGAGGTGTTTAAACAGGTTACGTCTGGTCAGCATGTTGAGCCCCTTAGAAAACAAAAAAGGGCGCCGTTCCGATCTTGGGTATAAAAACCCGGACCGGAACGGCGCCCTTGCCGTAAGTCGTGTCGATGCGCCTTCGCATCTGCTGTCTAGCCGAGGAGCAGCATCAATCGCCACCTCGGTTCTTGTCTCCTGCCAAGCACAGCACGTGCCAGCCCGTGTACTCCCCCATAAAGATCAAGGCAGTTAGCCATGTTCACCGCCGATACCGGCCCGGCCCCAGCGGCATAACCTGCATATAAAATGCACCACTACGTATCACCACGCTCAGCCGCGGTGCATAAATCCCCCTGCCAGAAGCTCTCCGCCCAACCAACTCGCTGATTTTCATCTGCAGCAGCCGATGGCACTAGATTTGCTGCACTCCTGGCTATTCAATATCGACCAGGACCGCTCCTGGTAGGCAAAGGCGCCTGAAACTCCCCCTGTTACTGCCGGGGTGAGGTTCAGGCGTTTTTTATTGCCTGCCCGATGCGGCGACAGCGGGAGACCCGATGATGAACAACTTGACGACCTGCCCCTACTGCGGCGTCGGCTGCGGCGTGAGCGCCACCATCGACCAGCAACGGATCATCGCCGTGACCGGCGATCCACAGCATCCCGCCAACCGCGGACGCCTGTGCGTAAAGGGCAGCGCCCTACACGAGACGACGGGACCACAGGACCGGCTGCTCCATCCCCGGGTCGATGGACAACGGGTCAGTTGGGACGAGGCGCTGGACAGCGTCGGCGCTCGGCTGCGCCGGATCATCGCCACCCACGGCCCCCGTGCCGTGGCGATGTATGTCTCCGGCCAGTTGCTGACCGAGGACTACTATGTCGCCAACAAGTTGATGAAGGGGTTCATCGGCTCCAGCCATATCGATACCAACTCGCGCCTGTGCATGTCCTCCACCGTCGCGGGCTACAAACGCGCCTTCGGCGGCGATCTGATGCCCTGCAGTTACGAGGATATCGATCACGCCGCGCTGATCGTCCTGACCGGCTCCAACGCCGCCTGGAACCACCCGATCCTGTATCAGCGCATGGCCCGGGCCAAGGAGGCCAACCCCGCCTTGAAGCTGGTGGTCATCGATCCGCGCCATACCGCCACTTCGGACCTGGCCGACCTGCAACTGTCGTTGCGCCCCGGCAGCGATGCCCTGCTGTTCAACGCCGTACTCGTCGCGCTGCAGCGGCGAAACCGTCTCGACCGGGTATTCATCGAACAACATACCGAGGGGTTCGATGCGGCGCTGCAGGCCGCCGTCGACAGCGCCGCCGATCTTGACGCCGTGGCGGCCGCCACGGACCTGCCCGTCGCCGATCTGCAGCTGTTCCTCGACTGGTTCTGCGACACCGACAAAACCCTGACGTTTTTCTCCCAGGGGATCAACCAGTCGAGCAGCGGTACCGACAAGGTCAACGCCATCATCAACTGCCATCTCGCCAGCGGACGCATCGGCCACCCCGGCATGGGGCCGTTCTCACTGACCGGCCAGCCCAACGCCATGGGGGGACGCGAGGTGGGCGGCCTGGCCAACCAGTTGGCGGCGCACATGGACTTCAGCCAGCCCGAGCATATCGAGCGTGTCGCACGCTTCTGGCAGGCGACCAATCCGGCCACACGGGAAGGCTACAAGGCGGTGGAACTGTTCGACGCCATCGAACGCGGCGAGATCCGCGCCGTCTGGATCATGGCGACCAACCCGGTGGTCAGCCTGCCCGATGCCAACCGGGTCCGCGCGGCCCTCAGCCAATGCGAGCTGGTCATCGTGTCCGAATGCATGGCAGACACCGACACCCTGGCACTGGCCGATATCGCCCTGCCCGCAACCACCTGGGGCGAAAAGAATGGCACCGTGACCAACTCCGAGCGGCGGATCTCCCGGCAACGGGGATTGGTCGCGCCGCCGGGAGAGGCCCGTCACGACTGGTGGATCATCTGCGAGGTCGCCAAACGCCTGGGCCATACCCAGCCCTTCGATTACTCCGGGCCCGCCGCTATCTTCCGCGAGCATGCCGCCCTGTCCGGCTTTGAAAACGATAACCGCCGCGGCTTCAATATCGGTGCGTTGGCCCAGCTAGACGATGCCACCTACGATCGACTGCAGCCGATCCAGTGGCCGGTGACCGCCCAGCACCCCGAGGGCACGGCCCGTCTGTTCCACGACGGCCGGTTCTATACCCCCAGCAGCAGAGCGCGCTTTCTGCCGATCGCGCCGCAACGGCCAGTACAACAACCGACCCCCGAGTTGCCGCTGATCCTGAATACCGGCCGCATCCGCGACCAATGGCACACGATGACCCGAACCGGGCGCGCGCATCGGCTATTGCAACACCGCCGCGAACCCTTCATCGAGATCCACCCCGGGGATGCCGAGCAGTTCGGCATCGTCGACCAGGGTCTGGCCCGGCTCAGCAACACGCTGGGACAGTTCACCGGGCGGGTGAGTTATTCAACCAACCAGCGCCGCGGCGAACTGTTCATCCCCATGCATTGGAACGAGCAGTTCTCCGGCTGCGCCCGCAGCGGTGTGCTGTTGGAGGCGATCGTCGACCCCTATTCGGGACAACCCGAAGCAAAGCACGGCCGCGTCCGGATCGCCCCGTTTCCCGCGACCTGGGAAGCGCGGTTACTGGTGCGCGAGCGTCCCCATCTAGCACCCTCCGCCGAGTACTGGACACGGGTGCCGCTGGCGCACAGCACGGGCTACTGGCTTGCCGCGACAACCCGCCCCGACAACTGGACGGACTGGTGCCGCCAGACGCTCGGTACCGAACCGGACCTCTGGCTCGAAGATCGCAGCCAGGGACGATATCGGGCTTGCGCGATCCGGAACGACAGGCTGGAATGGGTCCTGCTGGTGGAGGCAACGCCACAGTTACCGGATCTGGCATGGCTGGACCGGCAGTTTGCGAACGATACGATAGATCATGCGCTGCGACGGCAGCTGCTCAGCGCCAGTGCCGACCGGGAGCAACCCGCCGGTGCGGTTATCTGTAGCTGTTTTCAGGTCCGTGAGCCCGAGATCCGCGCCGCCATCGCGCAGGGGAACGGGAGCGTCGCCGAGCTGGGAAAACGGTTAAAATGCGGAACCAACTGCGGCTCCTGCATTCCCGAACTCAGAGAGTTGTTAGCCACGGCGGTTAACGAATGCCCCCGTACCGGAGAACCCCGATCTTGCCAGTAAGCGGCCCCATGAAAAACCCGGCAGACCATCCGCTAGCAGACAACAGGATGCAGGAAAGCTGTTTTAGTTATACCGGCCTCATCCTGGCCGGCGGTCGCGGACAACGCGTCCAGGGGGCGGATAAAGGGTTACTGACCTGGAAGGGCAAGGCCCTGATCGAGTACTCGCTACTCGCGTTGCAGCCGCACTGTGCCCAGCTGTATATCAACTGCAACCGTAACCAGCAGCGCTACCGTCAGTACGGTCACCCCCTGGTCGAAGACCTCTCTCCGGACTTCCCCGGCCCACTCCAGGCGCTCGGCGACATTCTGCCGGCCCTTCCCGGAACCCATTTTGTCCTGCTGCCCTGCGATACACCGGACATAACACCGGCCCTGGTCGCCAGGCTGCTGGAATCCAGCAGACAACACCCCCGCCGCTGGATCTACGCGACGGCCGACGGCCGCGACCACCCCCTGCATAGCGTTTTTCCTGCCGCTCTGCTGCCGGACCTGCTGG
>QKGH01000392.1 GCA_003250495.1 Marinobacterium sp. | reverse complement strand
CACGCCATCAGCGTGCAGGATATCGGCCTCGATAACCTGACCTGTGCCGATGGGCTCGCGGTGGGGCGGGCATCGGCGTTCGTCGGCCAAATCATGGCGCCGCTGCTCGACGGACTCTACACCGTCAGCGATGCGCAGCTGTACGGCCTGGTGGCGCTGCTGCGCGACAGCAGCGGGTTGGCACTGGAGCCGTCGGCGGTGGCCGGTCTGCCCGGTTTCGTTCGGCTGCTGCAGGCGGCGCGGCAGGGACGGGGGGAGCTGACGGTCGAGACGTTGTTGCACCGCGCCACCCATATCGTCTGGGCGACGGGGGGCGACATGGTGCCGGAGCCGGAGATGGCGGAGTACTACCGGCGCGGCAGGGAGTGCCTGGAGGCGGCACCGGCCGGGAGGCAGTAGACCTCCTCCAACAGGGTGGCCAGTTGCGGCGCGATCGGGGCGTCGATCTTCAGGCTCAGCAGCTCGTCGGCGCGGGTGCGCCCCAGCGTCAGCGCGGCGATCGGCTTGCCCCACTCCTGGGCCCGGCGGCAGAAGCGGAAGCCGGAGTAGACCATCAGCGAGGAGCCGATCACCAGCAGCGCATCGGCGCGCTGCAGGGCGGCCAGCGCCTGTTCCACCCGCGGTTTGGGCACGTTGTCGCCGAAGAACACCACGTCCGGTTTCAGGATGCCGCCGCACTGGGGGCAGTCGGGCACCTGGAAGGTGCTGAAGTCGACCTCCAGGTCAGCATCGCCATCCGGTGCCACGTCGGCGCTAAAGCGTATGAAGTCGGGATTCAGCTCGGCGCAGTGCCGGTGCTGATGCTCGCGGTCGGTGGCGAAGTCGCAGCTCATGCAGATCACCCGGTCGGAGCGGCCATGCAGGTCGATCACCGCGCGGGAGCCGGCCTGCTGGTGCAGGCGGTCCACATTCTGCGTCACCAGCAATTCGATCTGCCCCTGCTCTTCCAGCGTCGCCAGGGCGTAGTGCGAGGGGTTGGGGCGGGCGTTGCGCATCAGCGG
Organism: Marinobacterium sp.; assembly: GCA_003250495.1. GTDB lineage: Bacteria > Pseudomonadota > Gammaproteobacteria > Pseudomonadales > Balneatricaceae > Marinobacterium_D. Next base: position 3,882 of record QKGH01000392.1, on the reverse strand, counting down.
CCAGCCGATCAGGCTGCGCCCCCAGTAACGCTGGCGGGTACTGGCGCTGTGCATGAACTCGGCGTGCTGCACCGGTTGCTTGCGCTTCCATTCGCCGTTGCGGTCGCGGTAGTCGGGGATGCCTGAGTCGGTGCTGATGCCGGCGCCGGTCAGCACCAGCAGGCGCGGGTAGCGCTGGATAAACGCCCGCAGGTTGTCGAGCTGGTCGGCCATGGTCCCCTCCTGTACAACGGTTGCCGCAGGGCATCTTAGCAGGCTGTCGAAAATCTATCTGCGTTGCCGGCGGGCGTTAAAAACAGGCCAGCCGGCTTTGCCTGAGAGCACGTCAATGCGGTCGCGCCGGGGTGAGCGTATCACCGGCTGATCTACTTTACCGGGCGGCGCTTTTGTATCGGCGTATCGGCTTTTGCATCGGATTTTGTCGCCGGGCGGCGATCCGCTGGCTCCATCGCTTCGATGACGCTTTTCGACCCCCGGTCACCCAGCCTGCGCTTCAGCACGGCATCTTAGCAGCAACAATAAGTCGACTTGATGAATGGGCTCTCAACGCGGACAACGCGGAGAAGTGTCGTCGTGGACCGTCAAGTTGCCCTGTCTACGGCGCCTGCGTAGAATCGCACGTTGCATCTGGTATCCGTGCCCGGCACGGATTTAAACGGGAAGTCGGTGCGTCCGGCGGTAAATGTTACCGCGGACAAGGCCGACACTGCCCCCGCAACGGTAAGCAGGCGATAGACGGCAGACAGCCACTGTGCCCAGGCATGGGAAGGCGCCGTATTACAGGAGTGTAACCCTCCCCCTGCGAGTCCGGAGACCGGCCAGAATCCACTCCAACCCTGTACACGTGCGGGCGGCACGTCTAGGAACTCGACGAATGAACAAACTGACCCCTTTGGCGGTGGCCGTAGCGCTGGCGCCTGTATCCGTTTTTGCTGCGGCAAGCGACAGCTTCGACGACCAGCTCAAGCAAACCACCATCGTAGTGACCTCCTCCCGTCAGGTAGAGCCGCAGGAGCAGGCCACTTCGACCACCACCGTCTTCACCCGCGCCGATATCGAGCGCCTGCAACCGGCCAGCGTGCAGGAGCTGTTCCAGCGCGTGCCGGGCGTGCAGATCAACCAGTCCGGCGGTCGCGGCAGTCTTAGCGGACTGTTCGTGCGCGGCACCAAGTCGGCACAGACCCTGGTGCTGGTCGATGGCGTGCGTATCAACGGCGCCGACAGCGGCACCGCCGCGCTGGAAGCGCTGAGCGTGGACCAGATCGAGCGTGTCGAGGTGCTGCGCGGCGCTCGTTCGGTGATCTACGGTGCCGATGCGATCGGCGGTGTGATCCAGATCTTCACCCGCCGCAGTCACGGCCAGGGCGTGCAGCCGCGGCTGCATCTCGGTTACGGCACCTACGGCACCTGGGAGCGCAGTTACGGGGTGTCCGGCGGCGACGAGGCGACCCGCTTCAGCATCAATGTGAGTGCCGATGAGACCAAGGGCAGCGACCGCACCACGGTGGATGCCAACCCGGCCGACAGCGACAAGGACGGCTACCGCAACAATGCGTTCAGTGCCAGCCTCAGCCACCGTTACAACGATCGCATCGAAGTGGGCGTCAGCCTGCTCGACCAGCGTGGTGAGACCGAATACGACCAGGGCTGGACCGGTGTCTACCCCTATGACGACTTCCAGCTCAGCACTCTGTCCGGCTACCTGAATGCCCAGGTGACCGAGCGCTGGCACAGCCGCCTGGAGCTGGGCCATGCCGAGAACCGCCGCTTCTCCAACTTCGACGATGTGGCCAGCAGCAGCGCGTTCAACACCTATCGCGACTCGGCGGCGTCGATCAACCGCATCGAGCTGGATGATCGGCAGCAGCTGACGCTGGGCGTGGACTGGTACGACGAGCGTCTCAACGGTTACGACAGCTTCGCGAAAACTTCGCGCTGGAACCGCGCCGGCTTCCTCCAGCACCGTTACGACGGTGCCGGTTTCGGTACCGAAATCGGCGTGCGGATCGACGACAACGAGATCTACGGCAGCGAAGACAGCTGGAGTGCGGCGCTGATCCTGCCGTTCGGCGACGCCAACACGCTGACTCTCTCCTACAGCGAGGGGTTCCGCGCGCCGAGCTTCGTCGACCTGTACTACCCCGGCTACTCCAACCCGGATCTGCAGCCGGAAACCTCGCAGAGTTACGAGCTGCAGTGGCGCAGCGAGCTGACGCCGTCGACCCAACTGCAGGCGTCGCTGTTCCGCACCGATATTGACGATGCCATCGTCCTCGACAGCAGCTATACGCCGCAGAACATCGGCTCGGCGCGGATCGACGGCATCGAGCTGGCGCTGCAGCAGCAGTGGCGGGGCTGGGATGCCAGCCTCGGGTTGAGCATCATCGATCCGGTGGATCGCGATAGCGACAAGACCCTGGTACGTCGTGCCAAGCGCACGCTGAACCTGGATCTGGACCGCCAGTTCGGCGATTTCGCCGTCGGCGGCAGCTGGCTGCTGGTGAGCCGGGCCTGGAACGACGCCGACAACACCCAGGCGATCGATGGCCACGGCCTGGTCAACCTGCGTGGCAGCTGGCAGGTGCGGCCGAGTCTGAAACTGGCGCTGAAGGTCGACAACCTGCTGGATCGCGATTACGCCACGGCGCTGTACAGCGTGTACAACCCGGACTGGTCGGTGTCGAACTACCCCTACCACGAGTCGGGACGGACCGCGCTGCTGTCGCTGACCTGGACCCCGCAGATCTGAGGCGGCAGCGGCGATGGCGGGTAGTGCGCGCGGCTGGCGCCGGGTCGGCACCGGGTTACTGGGGCTGACCCTGGCGGCCGGCGCGTTGTCTGCGGTCGCTGCCGGTGGGCCTCAAGCGCCGGAGCCGGCTCAGGCGCTGGTGTCGCAACCGGTGCAGCGGATCGTTTCGCTCGACCTGTGCACCGACTGGCTGCTGGCCTACTACGCCGATCCGGCCCAGGTGCTGGCGCTGTCACCGCTGGCGCTGGAGGCGCCGCTGCCGGGGGATTCGTACCACTGGGCCGTGCATGACGGCTCGCTGGAGCAGATCTACCGGCTGGCGCCGGGGCGGGTCATCGTCGGCCAGTATAACGCCGGCCTGCTACGGGCGCGGCTGCAGACGCTGGGCGTGCCGGTGGCGGTGCTGCCGTTGCCCACCGACCTGGCCGGCATCGTCGACTACGAGCGCGCGCTGCTGCGCCTGATCGGGCAGCCGCAACGGGCCGTAGCGGATGCGCCGCCGGCGCAGGAGCCGGCGCCGGATGCCCCGCGCCTGCTGCTGCTCGGTGCCAACGGCATCGGCACCGGGCAGGGCACGCTGGAGGATCAGATCCTGCGCCAGGCCGGTTGGCGCAACTACCTGCAACAGCCCGGCTATATCGCGCTCGACCTGGAGCGGATCGCCGAGGACCCGCCCGCGGCGATCCTCTGGTCGGCGCCGCGCAGCCCGGCCCTGGCCAACCGTTTTGCCGAGCATCCGGTGCTGCGGCGGCTGGTGCCGGCGCCGCGCTGGCTCAGCACCGACTACTGGCGCTGGCAATGCCCGGGGCCCTGGACCTGGGAACTGATTGAGCAACTGCGACGATGGCACGACTGAGTACATCTGTTATCACACCCTTGATGACGCTACTGCTGCTGGCGACGGCGGCGGCTTCGCTGCATACCGGCAGCAGCAGTGTCGCGGTCTGGAGCGGCCTCGGCGACTGGCTCGTGGGGCGTGACAGCGTCGACGCAATCGTGATCGGCGAGATTCGTTTGCCGCGCACGCTGCTGGCACTGGCCGTAGGCGCGGCGCTGGGGCTCAGCGGCGCGGCGCTGCAGGGGCTGCTGCGCAACCCGCTGGCCGACCCGGCGCTGACCGGCGCCAGCCAGGG
>QKGH01000027.1 GCA_003250495.1 Marinobacterium sp. | reverse complement strand
CTGTTCCTGCGCGTGCCGATCGCCATCGCCACCGGTAGCGTCGGCGTATTCGGGCTGGCGTTCTACCAGGGCTGGCCGGCCGCGTTCAGCCAGCTCGGCAGCATCGCCACCGAAACCGTGCTGTCGTACGAGTTCGCGGTCATTCCGCTGTTTATCCTGATGGGCAACATCGTCGCCAAATCGGGGCTGGCCGACGAGCTGTATGCCGCCACCTACGCGCTGATCGGGCATCTGCGCGGCGGGCTGGCGATCACCACGGTCGGTGCCTGCGGCGGTTTCAGTACCTTTTGCGGTTCCAGCTTCGCCACCGCGGCTACCATGTCGCGCATCGCCTATCCGTCGATGATCCGCTACGGCTACTCCGAGCCGGTTGCCACCGGCACCATCGCCGCCGGCGGCACCCTCGGTATCCTGATTCCGCCCTCCATCGCGCTGGTGTTCTACGGCATCATCACCGAGACCGATATCGGCGAGCTGTTCATCGCCGGCGTGTTGCCGGGGCTGCTCGGTATCCTGATGTACTGCCTGGTGATCATCCTGATCTCCTATGCGCGCCCGGGCAGCTGCCCTTCCGGCGAGAAGCTGAGCCTGCGCCAGCGTCTGTCTGCGGTGAAACAGATCTGGGCCTTCACCATGCTGGTGATGCTGGTGCTCGGCGGGATCTATTTCGGCCTGTTCTCGCCCACCGAATCCGCCGCCGTCGGCGTGGTCGGGGCGATCGTGCTGACCCTGCTGCGCGGGCGTTTCGAGTTCGACAAGATGCAGCAGGCGCTGGAGGATTCGGCGGCGACCACGGTATCGCTGATCGCGATCCTGATCGGCTCGCTGATCTTCGCCAACCTGGTCAACGTCTCCAACTTCCCGTTCCTGATCGTGGAGTGGATCGAAGGGCTGGGGCTGAACCTGCTCGGCGTGCTGCTGGTGATCATCCTGATCTATCTGCTGCTCGGCGCGGTACTGGAGTCGATCTCGATGCTGCTGTTGACGGTGCCGGTGTTCTACCCGGTGGTCAGCAGCATGGGGATGGACCTGGTCTGGTTCGGCATCGTCGTTGTCGTGGCCACCGAGATCAGCCTGATCACGCCGCCGGTGGGGCTCAACGTGTTCGTGCTGAAGTCGGTGCTGCCCAATGTGGACCTGAAGGTGATCTTCAAGGGGGTGTTCCCGTTCGTCGTCGCCGACCTGGTGCGGCTCGGGATCATCGTCTGCTTCCCGGCGGTGTCGCTGGCGCTGGTGGGCTAGCGGCGTGACGGTGGCAACGATGCGGCGAACGGCGGAAACGCTCCCCTGGCGCGACGTGTCGCGGGCGCTGGCGGTGGAGTTCGGCGCCGTGGGGGCGGCGCTGCCGGCGCTGGGCGGTTGCCTGCAGAGCATCGGTCAACTGGCGTGCCTGCGTATCGATGCCGCGCTGGCGCCGGCACTGACCCTGAAACCGCGGGCGCCGCGCTATCTGCTGCTGCTCAGCGTCGATGGCGAGACCCTGGTGTCGCGCCGCGGCCGGCAACTGCGGTTGCAGGCCGGAGAGGCGCTGATGCTGGCGCCGGACAGCTGGAGCGGGATCGACGCCAGCCAGCCCGGTCGGCGCTACCTGGTGGCGTTCGATGAGGCGCTGCTGCGCGCGGCGATGGCCGAGCTGGATCTGTTCGGCGATCTGAACTGCGACCGGCGCGGAGCGGTGGAGTTAAGCGCGGCGAGCGGTTTGCTGGCGGATGCGTTGCATCGGCAGCAGGCGGGCGGTGGGGCCAGCGACCTGATCCTGGCCTGCTACGACCGGATTTTGCTGCTGTCGGTGGTCGAGGCGTTCTTCGCCGCCCCTGTGGCACAGCGGACGGCGTTGTCCGATCCGGCCGCCGAGCGCCGCTGCCTGGCGGCGGTCAAGCGCTATATCCGCGCCAACCTGACCGGCGACCTGCAGGTCGAGGCGATGGCCGACACGCTCGGCGTCAGCCGGCGCCAGCTCTACTACCTGTTCGACCGGATGCTGGGCGTCACGCCGCTGGAGTATATTCGCCGCCTCAAGGTGCAGGCGATCTACCAGGAGCTGGCCCGCGGCGACCGGCGCACCAATATCACCGATATCGCCCTGAAGTACGGTTTCAGCAATCCGGGGCGATTTTCCCAGCATTACAAGCGCTATATCGGCGAGTTGCCGTCGCAGACCCTGAAGCAGACCCTGCGCGGCTAGGCGGCGCCCACCGGCGGTGGGCGTTGGCTTGAGCGTTGGCTGATTGTCGGCGCAGGCTTCAGCCGGCGCGATTCTCGCGTTTCGGGCAGCTCATCAGCGGACAGTTGGAGACCAGGAACTCGGCGATCCGGGCTGCCATCTCGCGGCGCGCTTCGTAGTTGTTGTCGAAGTGGATCAGCGAGCGGGCGACGATATAGGAGTAGAGCAGGGTGGCCAGGTCGTTGGCGCGCTGCTCGGGATGTCCCAGCTCCTTGAAGATACGCGCGATGAACGACAGCCGGTACTTGTCGACCTCCTCGACCGCATCGCGGGCCAGCGGATCGCGCCGGGCCCAGGCGCGGATCGAGATCTCCACCGAAGCCGCTTCCGCCGCTTCCGGCCCTTTGATCGGCAGGTTCATCAGGTAGATGATCTGGTCCAGATGGCTCTCGCCGCTGTTCTGCAGCCGCGCGATGATGTCTTCGGTGGCGCGCAGGCGCCAGCGTTTCAGGATCCCTTCGAGCAGGTCCTTGCGACTGTCAAAATGGTGGTAGAAGCTGCCGCGGGTGATCTTCAGCTCCTTTGCCAGCCGGTCGACACGGACCTGATCGATACCGCCGGTCGACAACACCTTGACGGCCGCCTTGATCCATTCGTCCCGACTCAGTTTGTTACTTGCCATTACTGTTTAATCGGTCCAGCAAACGCCGTTGAGCGCTTTGTGAATAGGGGAAGCGGGGAGAACCCCGGGAAAAGAGTTCATCAGTGTATGTTGGCGGCATCGCAAAGTACAGGTGTCGCCGCCTCCCAACGTCGCTTTTACCGATGCAGATCAGGCTATTAGCATCTCGGAGCCGCCGGTGGCGGGATCTGTTGCAGCAAGATTGCGAAGCATAACGACAGCTTATAGATCCAAGCCGTAACGCGGCGCTTTCATCAATATATCTTTTGGCTGTCACCGTTCGGACACCTCGCCGGTTTATCGTCATGCCCCGTTGATGACAGGGCCGCGTAGGGCGCGGCCGATGAAACCGAACGGACGAGTGGACGATGACGGCAAAAGTGATACTGGTGGTGCTCGACGGGCTCAATTTCGCGGTGGCCGAGCAGTGCATGGGGTTTCTGCATGCGCTGACCGAGCGCGAGCTGGCAACGCTGTACAAGATCGAGTGCGAGCTGCCGTCGCTGTCGCGGCCGCTGTACGAGGCGATCCTGACCGGCGTCACCCCGGCGCTCAGCGGCATCACCCACAACCGCATCACCCGCAACTCCTCCGAGCGCAGCATCTTCCACCTGGCGCGGGCGGCGGGGCTGACCACGGCGGCAGCGGCCTACCACTGGATCTCCGAGCTGTATAACCGCACCCCCTACGATGCCGTGCGCGACCGTTACACAGAAGACGCCGCGCTGACGATCCCGTACGGCTGCTTCTACCACACCGACCACTATCCGGATGACCACCTGCTGCTCGACGCCGAATGGCTGCGGCGCAAGCATGACCCGGCTTTCCTGCTGGTGCACCCGATGAATATCGACGATGCCGGGCACCGTGCCGGGCTCGACAGTGCCGCCTACCGCAACGCGGCGCGCAACGCCGACGGTGCGCTATCGCACCACCTGCCGCAGTGGATCGCCGACGGCTACCAGATCCTGATCACCGCCGACCACGGCATGAACAACGACCGCAGCCACGGCGGCATCCTGCCCGAGGAGCGGGAGGTGCCGCTGTACGTGATCGGCGACCGCTTCTCCCACCGCCACAGTTGCGTGCCGCGCCAGACCGAGTTGTGCGGCCTGGTGTGCGAGCTGCTCGGCATCGCCGACCACGGCAAGCCGGTGACCCCGGCCATGCTGGTGGAGGAGTGAGGGATGACCAGCTGTTTCATAACGGGCACTGAGATGACACGCAATGATATGACGGGTCATGAGATGAACAGTCACGACAGGGCGCTGTCGATCTTCGATCTCGACGACACCCTGCTCGATGGCGACTCCGCCTCGCTGTTCTGCCGCTACCTGGTGCAGTGTGGCCTGGCCGACACGGCGTTCCTGGCGCAGGAAGCGGAGCTGATGGCGCGTTACGCCGAGCAGACGCTGTCGATGCCGGAGTACGTGGCGTTCATGCTGACGCCGTTGCGCCGGTTGTCGCAGGCCCAGGTGGCGCGGTTGATGCCGGCCTATGTCGAGAATCTGATTCGCCCGCGTCTCTATCCGCAGGCGCTGGAGCTGCTGGGGCATCTGCGGCGCGAACGACACCGGCTGCTGATCGTGTCCGCCACCCCGGCGTTCATCGTCCGCGCGGTGGGCCAGGCGCTGGGGATCAACGAGGTGCTGGCGATCGAGCTCGTGGTCGACGCCAACGGCTGCTTCGACGGCCGCATCGCCGGTGTGCCGACCTTTCGCGAGGGCAAGGTCGAGCGCCTGCTGCAGTGGCTTGAACAGCAGCAGCTGAGCCTGGCCGGTGCGCACTTCTACAGCGATTCGATCAACGACCTGGCGCTGCTGGAACGGGTCGATTTCCCCTTTGCTACCAACCCGGATGCGCAGCTGGCGCGGGTGGCGCAGGCGCGTGACTGGCCGCTGTTGCGCTGGTCGCGGGCAGAGGCGACTGAGATGGACAACCGGGAGGGGTGTGGCCGAACTGGCTGCAGCGATGGCCGCAACCCCTGTACCCCCGGCGTTTTGCTGACCGATGTGTAACCGCGTCTTTTGAACCGAACCCTTTTATCAGAG
>QKGH01000398.1 GCA_003250495.1 Marinobacterium sp. | reverse complement strand
TCTGCTGCTGGGCGACCTGGCGGGGGTCAACGAAATTGCCGACCTCGATGACGACGAGTCGGACCTGATCACCGAAGATGAGTTCGAGGCGCTGCTCGACGAGCTGCATGGTCCCGGCGGCGCGCCGGGTAAGCAGGAGGAGCCGGAGGCGACGCTGGCGGCGCCGGACAACGCGGAAGCCGATAGCGACCTGATCACCGACGATGAGTTCGAATCGCTGCTGGACCAGTTGCAGTCCCAGGGGCAGGGGGCGTTCGCGCATGCTCAGCCGGCGTCGGTCGCCGCGGTAGCGCCGGCGGCCGTTGCGCCGCCGCAAGCACCGGCTCGCCCGCTGGCGCCGGCGGTGGAGAAGGCCCCGGTAACGGAGACGGCCCGCGCTGGCAGCGTCGCCCAGGCCCAGAAGGCGGCACCGGAGAGCAACGTCCGCGTCGATACCCGGCTGCTCGACAAGATCATGAACATGGTCGGCGAGCTGGTGCTGGTCCGTAATCGCCTGGTGCGCCTGGGGGTATCCCAGGAGGACGAGGATATGGCCAAGGCGCTGGGTACGCTCGATATGGTGACGGCGGATCTGCAAACCTCGGTCATGAAAACGCGCATGCAGCCGGTGAAAAAGGTGTTTGGCCGCTTTCCGCGTCTGATCCGCGATCTGTCCCGCAGTCTGAAGAAAGAGGTGCGGCTGGAGCTGCGCGGCGAGGAGACTGATCTCGACAAAAACCTGGTCGAGGCGCTGGCCGATCCGTTGATCCACCTGGTGCGTAATGCGGTCGATCACGGTATCGAGTCCCCCGAGGAGCGCGAACGGGTCGGCAAGCCGCGGGAGGGTAACGTGCTGCTGTCGGCCGAGCAGGAGGGCGACCATATCCTGCTGATCATCCAGGACGATGGCGCCGGCATGGATCCCGAGAAACTGCGTACCCTGGCGGCGGAGCGCGGCATGCTCGATGCCGAGGCGGCGCGGCGGCTGACCGACCAGGAGTGCTTCAACCTGATCTTCCAGGCCGGTTTCTCCACCAAGAAGGAGGTCTCCGATGTCTCCGGACGCGGTGTCGGCATGGATGTGGTGAAGACCAAGATCAGCCAGCTCAACGGCACGTTGAGCATCGATTCGGTGGTCGGACAGGGTACGCGCATCGCGATCCAGGTGCCGTTGACGCTGGCGATCATGCCGACGCTGATGGTGATCCTCGAGGGGCAGGCGTTCGCGCTGCCGTTGGTCAACGTCAACGAAATCTTCAATCTGGACCTGACCAAGACCAATGTGGTCGACGGCCAGCAGGCGATCATCGTGCGCGAGCAGGCGCTGCCGCTGTTCCATCTCAAACGCTGGCTGGTCCGCGGGCAGGAGCGGGCGCAACTGCCGCCGCAGGGGCATGTGGTCATCGTGACGGTGGGTACCACCCGTTGCGGCTTCGTGGTCGATCAGCTGGTCGGGCAGGAGGAGGTGGTGATCAAGCCGCTGGGCACTATCCTGCACGGTACGCCGGGACTGTCCGGTGCGACGATAACGGGCGATGGACGTATTGCGCTGATCATCGATATTCCCAACTTGCTGAAGCATTACGCCCTGGCCTGAGCCGGCTCGCGTAACGCCGGCGCCGCCATGCTGGCCGGGTAATGCAGGGTAATGCCGGATAATGAAAGGAACGCCATGACGATAAGAGTGCTCATCGTCGATGACTCCGGCTTTTTCCGCCACCGCATCGAAGAGATGCTGAGCGGTGACAAGCGGATCGAGGTTGTCGGAACGGCGGTAAACGGGCGCGAGGCGGTGGATCTGGCGCGCACCCTGCGGCCGGATGTCATCACCATGGATGTGGAGATGCCGCAGCTCAACGGGATCGAGGCGGTGCGCATCATCATGCGCGATTGCCCGACCAACGTGCTGATGCTGTCGTCACTGACCTATGAGGGTGCCCGCATCACGCTGGATGCGCTGGACGCCGGTGCCGCGGACTATCTACCCAAGGATATCCGGGTGTGGATGGACAAGAGTCAGTCGATCAAGAGCCAGCTGATCGACCGGATCGTCGCCCTGGGCGCTTCCCGCCGCTTCCGCCCCGGCGCGGTGTTCGAGCATCGTTACCCGCGCAGTACGGCCCAGCCGGGCTCCAGCCGGGTATTCCGTAGCGACGGCGTCACACCGGCGGAAGCGGTCGGCCGCCGGGCGCCAACGCCGCCGCCTGGCGCCGCCGTTGCGGGCAACGCCCGGGCTCCGGCTCCTGCGGCACGCCCCGCGCCGCGTCCCGACCTGCCCCGCTCGCCGGCCCTGCGCCAGAGCAGTGGGGGCGAGGACAACACCCCACCGACCAGTAATCCGACACGGGTGCGGTTTCCCGATTGCCGGCTGGTGGTGATCGGCTCGTCGACCGGCGGCCCCGCCGCGCTGCAACAGGTGTTGACCGCACTGCCGGCGGATTTTCCCTACCCCATCCTGCTGGTTCAGCACATGCCGAAAACCTTCACCCAGGTGTTCGCCGAGCGCCTGCACCAGCAATGCCGAATCGACGTGAAGGAGGCCGAGGATGGCGACCGCCTGCGCCCGGGGCTGGCGCTGCTGGCGCCAGGGGGGCTGCAGATGATGATCGACCCGAAACAGGGCGACCGGGTGCGGATCCTGGTTGGCGATGAGAAGCTGACCTACAAACCGAGTGTGGATGTGACCTATGCCTCCGCGGCCCGTACCTTCGGTAGCAAGGTGCTGGGGGTGATCCTGACCGGTATGGGGGCCGACGGTTGCGACGGCGCGCGCCTGCTGAAGCGGGAGGGTGCCACGCTGTGGGCGCAGAATCGTGAAAGTTGCACCATCTATGGCATGCCGCAGGCGGTGGTGAATGCGGGGCTTGCCGATGAGATTCTGGCTTTGGATGATATAGGTCCCTTGTTGGCAAGGAACAGGCTCAACTGATGTTTGGATTGCTCGGTATCGCCCTGGCTGTTCTGGCCATCGTCGTCGGCCATCTGCTCGGCGGCGGTGAATTGACGCGTCTGATCAACCCGCCGTCCGCCGTTATCGTGCTGGGGGGGACGCTGGCCGCCGGCCTGGTACAGGCGCCGCGGCAGGATTTCGCCCGCGCTTGGCGCCTGGTGCTGCAGGCGTTCCGCTCCGCGCCGCCGGATTTGCCCGGTGGGCTGCAGCGGCTGCGGGACTGGTGCCTGCTGGCGCGGCGCAAGGGCCTGGTGGCGCTGGAGGAGGAAACCGAGCACTGCAACGATCCGTTTATCGTCAGCGGCCTGCAACTGCTGGCCGACGGGCGTACCCCGGAGATGATCCGCTCGGTGCTGGAGGTGGAACTGATCGCTTCCGAGCAGCGCGATCTGCAGGCGGTGCGCCTGCTGGAGAGCCTCGCCGGTTACGCCCCGACCCTCGGCATCATCGGTACCGTGCTGGGCCTGATGCAGGTGATGGCAAACCTGGCGCAACCGGAGCTGCTCGGGCTGGGTATCGCCACCGCCTTTGTCTCCACCATCTACGGCGTGGCGCTGGCCAACCTGCTGCTGATCCCTACGGCCAACAAGATCAAGCGGGGGATACAGGCGCGCTCCCAGTATCGCGAGATGATCATGGACGGTCTGCTGTATATCGCCGAAGGGCAGGGGCCGGAGGTGATCCGGCAGCGTCTGCATGGTTACCTGGAGGACTCCGATGCCACGTAGAAGGCCCGCCGAGCCGGATGCGCCTGCCGACCGCTGGGTATTGTCCTGGGCGGATTTCATGACCCTGCTGTTTGCCTTTTTTGTCGTCATGTATGCCGTGTCGTCGGTCAATGAGGAGAAGTACCGCTCGTTGTCCGAAGCGCTGGCGACGACGTTTACCGGTCAGGGCGGCGCCCCCGCCGGGGTGGTCGGTGGCGGCGGTAGCGGGGTGCTGCCGGGAGGCGAGACGGACAGCGAACAGCCGGCGGTGCGCATCGCGCCGACGGACCAGGAGCAGAGCCGCAAGCTCGCTCAGCTGCGGGCGCAGTTGCAGGCCGACTTCAGTCACGAAACCTTCGACGGCCTGGTTGAGGTCGGCGGCAATGACCTGTGGTTCTCGATTGAGTTGCGCTCCAGCCTGCTGTTTGCCAGCGGCAGTGCCTACCCGGCGATCGAGGCGGACAAGATCCTGGCCCAGATCGCCGGGCGACTGCGCGGGCTGCCCAACCCGATCCATGTCGAGGGGTTTACCGATAATGCGCCGATCGACACGGCCCAGTTCCCGTCCAACTGGGAGCTGTCGGCGGCCCGGGCCGCGGCCGTGGTGCGTCTGCTGGCGATGAACGGGGTCGAGCCGCAGCGGATGGCGGCGGTGGGTTATGGCGAGTATCAGCCGGCGTACAGCAACCGGACCGAGCAGGGGCGGCAACTCAACCGGCGCATCGTTATCGTGGTCTCGCGTGACGAGAAGGTGCGGCGGGCCGTGTCCAGTTACGGTAGCCACCAGGTCAGCGCCGATGCCGTCAGCAGCATGCTGACGGAACCGGAAACCCCGGATGAGCCGGCGCCGCTGGAGCAGGTGGATACCGAAAACGGCATCCTGTTCCGACAGGCTAACCCCGAGCAACAGCAGCAACAGCGGGAATAAACTATGCAGGTGTGGGCGGTATCGAATCAGAAAGGCGGCGTCGGCAAAACCACGACGGTGGTGACGCTGGCCGGGTTGCTGGCCGAAGTCGGTTACCGGGTGCTGCTGGTCGATCTCGACCCGCATGGCTCGCTGACCGCCTATTTCCGCTACGATCCGGACGAGATGGAGCGCAGCGTCTACGACCTGTTCACGGAGCTGCCGATCTCGTCGGCCAGCGTGCGCGATCTGATCTTGCCGAGTTCGCACGAGAGTATCGACCTGCTGCCCGCTTCGACCGCGCTGGCGACGCTGGAGCGGCGCGCCGTCGGCAAGGAGGGGATGGGGTTGCAGGTGGCCAAGGCATTGCGCACGCAGAAGGAGGTGTACGACTTCGTTCTGATCGACAGCCCGCCGGTGCTGGGGGTGCTGATGGTCAACGCGCTGGCGGCCTGCTCGCACCTGCTGGTGCCGGTACAGACCGAGTTCCTGGCGCTGAAGGGGCTGGAGCGGATGGTCCGGACGATCGAAATGGTGAACCGGGCACGCCGCAATAAACTCGAATTCACCATCGTCCCGACCTTCTACGACCGCCGAACCCAGGCGTCGGTGGCCAGTTTGCGCGAGTTGCACCGCTGCTACGGCGAACTGATCTCCACGGCGGTGGTGCCGGTGGATACCAAATTCCGCAACGCCAGTCTGAAGGGGGTGGTGCCCTCTGCGCTCGATGCCGGCAGCCGTGGTGTGCACGCCTATGCCAAGCTACTGCGCAACCTGCTGGAGCGGCGCAGACAGGAACAGGCCCATGGCTGATCATAAGAAGGTGGTCTACGAGTATATCGAAGCGCTGCTGCTGGAAGATGAGCAACTGCAGCCTACCGGGGCGGTCGACGATGACGGGGTGATCGAGGAAACCGCGCGCTTGCTGGAGACGGCGGTGGCGCCCAGCGCGGTTGCAGCACTGCCGGATGCCCCCCACACTGCAGAGCCAGAGCCAGAGCCAGAGCCAGAGCCAGAGCCAGAGCCAGAGCCAGAGCCAGAGCCAGAGCCAGAGCCAGAGCCAGAGCCAGAGCCAGAGCCGGCATCGATTACGCTGATGACACCGCCGGCGACCCCGGCCCCGGCTTCCGGACGGCTGTTGAACTGCGTGCTGCTCGATATGCACGGGCTGAAGCTGGCGCTGCCGTTCGAACAGATCGAGGGGGCGTTGAACTTCAGCGACCTGTCGCTCGATCTGAGCGGCATGCCGGACTGGGTGCTGGGCGCGTTCGGCCCGGCCCAGGAGCAGACCCGGGTCGTCGACACCGCGATGTGGTTGATCCCCGAGCGCTACCAGGCGGAACACTCCGAGTATTCCGAGGTGGTCATCCTGCGTGGACGGCAGTGGGGACTGGCCTGCGATGGGCTGGTCAAGTCGATCCAGATCCCGGAATCGCAGCTGAACTGGAACCAGGACAAGAGTCGCCGTCCCTGGCTGTTGGGAACCTATATGGCGGAACGCTGTGCCTTGCTGGATGTTCCGCTGCTGCTGGAACAGTTCGAGGCGATGCGCTCCTGAATGTCGCAGCTTGCCGGCGTTAAGTTACAATCGGGGCTGATGCTGGTTTGCCCGCTGCGTGTAGGGCCGGCGTCGTCCGAATCGAATCGAGGGTGGTGCCGTGTCTGAACTGACACTGATGGAGAGTCTGATGTTGCTGTTGACGCTGCTGGCCGTTGTGGCCTGCGCCGTCTGCTGCTACGTCTATCTGCGTCTGCGGCGTCAGGAGCGGCGCCATCAGGCACTGATCAACGTGTTGCGCAACGAGATCCGGGCGATGACCAACGGCTCGATCGGCATGGGCAAGCGGTTACTGGCCATTGAGCACAAGCTCAACATCACCGTGGAGAAGCAGCAGGAGCTGGAAAACCGGGATCCCGGTGTGCTGGCTTACAACCAGGCGGCCCGGTTGATGGAGATGGGGGCCGATGTCGACGATCTGGTGCGCAGCTGTGGCATCGGGCGCCCCGAAGCGGAGCTGATGGCCCTGTTGCACCGGGAGTTGCGTAGCGGCGAGGCGCTGCCTGAACGCCACTAAGGGGGCGCTGCCACAGGTTGTGCTAAGGGTAAACGCTCGCGTCCGCGTCAGGACAGGGCGTCCGGACGTTTCCCTGGCTCCAGGCGATAGGCGAAGGCGATCACCTCGGCGATCGCGCGATATAGCGCTTCCGGGATCTCGTCTCCCAACTCCAGCCGGATCAACACCTCCAGCAGCTCGGGGCTCTGATGGATATGCACATCGTGCTCGCGGGCCAGCGCCAGTATCTGCTCGGCGATCAGCCCTTTTCCCTTTGCCGTGACCCGGGGCGCATGTCCGCTGTCCGGGTCATATTTCAGCGCCACCGCCTGGCTCGGCGTGTGACTGTCGGTCTCTTTTTCGCTCATGTGTGTAGGTCCACCAGTCTATGGCTCAGCAGCGCCTGGGTTTCGTTGGGGCGGCGGCCGAGTTGCACATGCAGCGCATCGACATCGAAGCCGGTGTCGCGCAATTGGGTTTCGAAGTTGGCGAGTTGGGTGCGGATCGCCTGTACCGTATCGGGGCGTTCGGCCCAGAAACGCGCGCTCAGTTGCCACTCCTGCTGCAGGCTGATGCGGGCATCGATGGCGCCCAGTTGCTCCAGATCGAAGTGCAGATTGATCGACCACTCTGAGCCAAGGGTGCCGTCCGGGCGGCGCTGCCGATGCTGACTGATGCGGATCTCGGTGTTATCCAGACGCTCGGGGCTGACGCGAACCGGCAGGTCGAGGCGGTACTGGCGTTCGACGGCGCCATCGGGCTGCTCGCGCCAGCGTTGCACGCTCTCGATCTGCTGGCTGCTGCGTCGTGCCGTGATGCCGTCGAGCAGCGTGTGCATCCGCTCGCGGGCTGCTGACGGCAGCTTCTCGGCGAGTTGGGACAGCCGTTCCAGATGTTGCGGTAGGGCCGGCTCCTGCTGCCGCCCGCCGGACACGGGCGGCTGCGGCTGGCTGAATCCGCTTTGGGCCAGATGACGCTGGATCACGCTCTGCGTCGTGCTGGGCGGATCGTCCGGCGCCACGCTGAACAGGCTCAGCATCGACTGCACGATACGGCCGATGGCGTCCTGCTGCGGACTCCGGCTGGTGGCGAACTGGCGTAACTGCTGTAGCGCCTCACCCAACGGCAACTGCTGCGGCAGCGTTTCGCGCAGGATCTGTTGCAGGCTCTCCTGCAGTTGGGTCTGGTGCTCGGCGCTGATCCTGGGGGCCGGGATCTGCAACTGGACCCGGTGCGTATCACTGCGGGTGAGTTCTATTTCCAGCCCCGCTCGCAGCGGCCGCGGCGATAACAGTTCCAGGCCCTGGCCGGCGATCTGCACATTGACGCGGTGGGCCGGCGCCGTCGATGCAGCGTTCGGGGCAGCTGGCGCCGGCACCAGGTTTCCCCGGGCGGGGTTGGCGTTGGACGCTGCCTGAGTCGGTGTTTGCGGCGCCGCTTGGGACGGTGGCGGTGCGGGTGTCGTGGACATGCTGTTCGGCGAGGGGCGTGGTACCGGGTTCGTCGCCGCCGGGGGGGGCGCTATTGAAGGCGCGGATGCTGAGGGCGTCGATGCCGGTATCGCGGTGCTGGTCGGCATCGCGGCCTGGCCTGTTGCTGCGGTCGGGCTCGGGGCCGTTGTTGACCCCGCCGTTGGCGCCGGTGCTGATGCTGTCTCTGGGAGTGTCGCTGGCGTTGTTGTTGTCGTTGTCGTTGTGGTTGTCACACCGCTCGTCGGCAGCGAGGGGTTGGGGCTGCCCCGGCCGTCAGCGACGGGGGCGGAGTTGCCCGCCACTGGAAGCTGTGTTAGCGGGAGGGTTTCCCGGGTTGCGTTGGGTGTCATGCTCTGCCCCGTTACCGCCGGTGGGGTTGGCGCCGGGGCGCTGGGTGTACTTGCCGGTGTGGTAAGCGGCGTGCCCGGTGGCGCCTGCAGCGGCGAGAATTCGGCGCTTACTGTCGCCGCCTGGGGCCGGTGCAACGGGAGTAGCGTCGCCGCCCGGGCCGCGGATTCGGCGGGGATCTGCAACTGCAGGGCGGTGGCCGCTGCGCTGCGCTCCGGCGCGGGCGTTGGAACGGTCGCTCCTGTCGCCCCTGTTGCCCGGGTCACGGTGGCCGGCGCGGGCAACGGCGAGTTGGCAACTGCAGTGGTGTTGGGGCTTGGGCTGGTCATCGGCGCGGGGGGGGCACCGGGTTGAACGCTGAGGGTCAGGTTGCCGTTGCTGCCCTGGCTCAGGGTGACGCGGGTGCCGGTTTCGAGCGGTCGGCTGGTCATCAGCTCCAGCAGCCGATTCTGTACTTCGATACGCAGGCGATAGAGCGGCGGTTCGGCGCTGACCTGGTCGACCCCTTGAACCCGGGCCTCCAGCGCTTGTCCATTGGCCAGCAACTGCTGCGCCGGCACGGACGGTGCGCCGTTATCCATGCTGGCGGGGAGCAGCGATTGTACGGGAAGTGTGGTGGGCACAGCGAAATCGACTCCCTGCATGGCGCCGCACAGGCCCCGGTGTCGGCCGGTTTCGGTCCGGGGCGGGCTTGCTGGCTAAGACCTAGGCGCTAAATACCCGTCGCTGGGCGCCGGGTGCCTGACGACGTGATGCGATGCGTTTATAATGGCGCGTTTTCTGATAGTCGGCCAGCAGTGCCGAAACTGTAGCCAGTACTCGTATAGCGCGGCCCGGGGCGGGCGGTTCGAACGGGTATCACGGAGAGTCGCCCTTTGTCCGAGCCGTTATTGAAAGCCGAAAAGCTGTTCTGCGAACGTGACGACCGCGTGCTGTTCGATGGCCTCACCTTCTCTGTCGCGGCAGGGGAGATCGTGCAGATCGAAGGCGCCAACGGTAGCGGGAAAACCACGCTGTTGCGTATCCTCAGCGGCTTGTCGCGTAACTATGAGGGATGCCTGTACTGGCGCGGCGAGGCGATGGAGCAGGTGGCCGAACAGTATCGCAGCGAACTGCTGTTCTTCGGTCACCAGCCCGGGGTCAAGGCGTTGCTGACGCCGGAGGAGAATCTGCGCTGGTATCAGGCGCTACATCCGTCGCTGGAGCGCGGCGACCTGCGTTTCGCGCTGGAACAGGTGGGGCTGCGGGGGTTCGAAGATGTCCCCTGCCATATGTTGTCGGCGGGACAGAACCGGCGTGTCAGCCTGGCCCGCCTCTATTTGAGCAAGGCGCCGTTGTGGATCCTGGATGAACCGTTCACCGCGATCGATAAGCGCGGGGTGGCGGCCAAGGAGGCGCTGATCCGGCAGCATGTGGATCGCGGCGGCAGCGTGATTCTGACCACTCACCAGGAGTTGACCGCAGTCGGTGCGGTGCGCTCGATCAACCTTGATGATCAGGAGGGAACCCGGTGAGCGATCTGTACACTAATAGTGGGCCTGTCGCCGGGCAGCTACATATCGGCAGGTTATTTGTCGCGACCCTGCGGCGCGACCTGATGTTGTCGTTGCGGCGCAAGAGCGAGCTGGTCAACCCGCTGATCTTTTTTCTGATGGTGATCACGCTGTTTCCGCTGGGAGTGAGCCCGGAGTCGGGTTTCCTGTCGCAACTGGCACCCGGTGTGCTCTGGGTGGCGGCATTGCTGGCGACCCTGCTGTCGATGGACGCGCTGTTCCGCAGCGACTTCGAGGATGGCTCGCTGGAACAGCTGCTGCTCAGTCCGCAGCCGCTCTATGTCGTGGTGCTGGCCAAGGTGCTGGCGCACTGGAGCCTGACGGGACTGGCGTTGACCCTGGTCGCGCCGCTGATCGCGGTGATGCTGTTCCTGCCCGCGCAGGGGATGCCCGGTTTGCTGCTCAGCCTGTTGCTGGGAACGCCGACGCTGAGCCTGTTCGGGGCGATCGGTGCGGCGCTGACGGTGGGGCTGCGCAAGGGCGGAGTGTTGATCTCGTTGCTGGTGTTGCCGCTGTACATACCGGTGCTGATTTTTGGCAGTGCGGCGGTGCAGGCAGCGGTGACCGGCTTGCCGGTGGCGGGGCACCTGGCGTTACTGGGTGCGTTGCTGGCGTTTGGACTGGTGTTGGCGCCGTTGGCGATAGGCGCTGCGTTGAGAATTTCAGTGAGTGGGTGACGGAACGTAAATGGCTGAAAAAAAATGGTTGCCGCGCTGGTTTTACCAGCTCGCCTCGCCGCGCTGGTGTTACCAGATCTGCGGCAAATTGCTTCCCTGGTTCACGGTTGCCATGCTGCTGCTGCTGGTGGGCGGCACGGCCTGGTCACTGGCCTTCGCGCCGGCGGATTATCAACAGGGCAACAGCTTCCGGATCATCTATCTGCATGTACCGTCGGCGATCCTGGCTCAGTCCTGCTACATGCTGATGGCGGTCGCCGGTGCCATCGGCCTGATCTGGAAGATGAAGATCGCCGACCTGGTGGCCAAGTCCTGTGCCCCGATCGGCGCGTCGATGGCGATCCTGGCGCTGCTGACCGGCGCGATCTGGGGCAAGCCGACCTGGGGCTCCTGGTGGGTGTGGGATGCGCGCCTGACCTCGATGCTGGTGCTGTTTTTCCTCTATCTCGGGGTCATGGCACTGAACTCCGCGATCGAGAGCGAGTCTACCGCTGCGCAGGCGACGGCGGTCCTGGCGTTGGTGGGGTTGGTCAACATCCCGATCATCAAGTATTCGGTGGAGTGGTGGAACACCCTGCACCAGCCCGCCACGTTCAAATTGACCGAGAAACCGGCGATGCCCGCGGAGATGTGGGTGCCGCTGCTGGTCATGGTGATCGCCTTCTACTGTTTTTTTGCCGTGGTGCTGATGATGCGGCTGCGTAACGAGATCCTGCGTCGGGAACGCCGTTCCGGGTGGGTAAAAGAGCTGCTGCTGTCGAACTGAGAGTGACGCGAAGCGAGGTTGGTGTGAGTTTCGATTCGTTTTCCGAATTTCTGGCGATGGGTGGGCACGGGCTTTATGTCTGGCTCAGCTATGCCCTGGGACTGGTCCTGATTGTGTATAACCTGCTGGCGCCGCGGCGTGAGCGTAAACGACTGCTGGCGGAGCAGACCCGGCGTCTGCTCAGGGAGGGTAATCGGCAATGAATCCAAAGCGTAAAAAGCGACTTTATCTGGTGCTGTTCATCGTGGTCGGCGTCGCTGTCGCCGTCGGCCTGACGATGTACGCGCTGAGCCAGAACATCAACCTGTTCTACTCGCCGACCCAGATCGCGCAGCAGGAGGCGCCGCAGGGGCGTCGTATCCGTGCCGGCGGCATGGTGGTGGAGGGCAGTGTGCAGCGTGCCGCTGCCGACCTCGATGTGACCTTCGACATCACCGATTACGCGCATACGGTCCGGGTGCACTACACCGGTATCCTGCCGGACCTGTTCCGCGAGGGGCAGGGGATAGTCGCCCAGGGCGAGATCGATGCCAACGGCGTGTTGCAGGCGGTCGAGGTGCTGGCCAAGCACGATGAGAACTATATGCCGCCCGAGGTGGCCGATGCGTTGCAGAAGGCGGGCAAGATGCCGATGCCGGCCGGACAGGAGTTCAATAAATGATTCCGGAGTTGGGTGAATACGCGCTGATCCTGGCGTTGTGCCTGTCGGCCCTGTTGGGGGTTGTACCGCTGGTGGGTGCCGCGGTCGGCAATGCGCTCTGGTGCAGCTTTGCACGTCCGCTCAGCGTCGGTCTGTTCGGTTTCGTACTGTTCAGCTTCCTGTGTCTGGTCTGGGCCTTCATCAGTAACGATTTCTCCGTCTCCTACGTGGCGGCGAACTCCAACACGGCACTGCCCTGGTTCTATCGGATCAGCGCCGTTTGGGGCGGTCACGAGGGGTCGCTGCTGTTGTGGGCGCTGATCCTCAGTTGCTGGATTCTGGCGGTGGCGCTGAAGAGCGATAACCTGCCGCAGGATATGCGGGCCCGGGTGCTGGCGGTGATGGGGTTGATCGCCACCGGCTTCATCCTGTTCGTGCTGTTCACCTCCAGCCCCTTCGAGCGTCTGCTGCCGAACCCGCCGGCCGAGGGCGGCGACCTGAACCCGCTGTTGCAGGATTTCGGCCTGATCGTCCATCCGCCGATGCTGTATATGGGCTATGTCGGTTTTTCCGTAGCTTTCGCCTTCGCTATTGCCGCGCTGATCAGCGGCCGTCTCGATTCCGCCTGGGCGCGCTGGTCGCGGCCCTGGACCAATATCGCCTGGGCGTTCCTGACCCTGGGGATAGTGCTGGGCAGCTGGTGGGCGTACTACGAGCTGGGCTGGGGTGGCTGGTGGTTCTGGGACCCGGTGGAGAACGCGTCGCTGATGCCCTGGTTGATCGGTACCGCCCTGGTCCACAGCCTGGCGGCGACCGAAAAGCGCGGTGTGTTCAAGAGCTGGACTGTGCTGCTGGCCATCTTCGCCTTTTCGCTGAGCCTGTTGGGGACCTTCCTGGTGCGCTCCGGGGTACTGACGTCGGTACACGCCTTCGCGTCCGATCCGGAGCGGGGTTTCTTCATCCTCGCCCTGCTCGGCATCACCGTCGGTGCGTCGCTGTTGCTGTACGCGATCAAGGCTTCCAAGGTCAAAAGCGAATCCAGTTTCAGCCTGCTCTCCCGTGAGAGTTTCCTGCTGGTCAACAATGTGCTGCTGACCGTCATCTGCGCGATGGTGCTGCTGGGTACCCTCTACCCGCTGGTGGTGGATGCGTTGAACCTGGGCAAGCTGTCGGTGGGACCGCCCTATTTCAATGCGCTGTTCGTGCCGCTGGCGATCTTGCTGGCGCTGATGGTCGGTGTCGGGTCGCAGGTCCGCTGGCGGGAAACCTCTGCCGCACTGCTCGTCGGTCAGCTCTGGCTGCCGGGGCTGTTGGCGCTGGTCGCCACCGGCCTGACCTGGATGGCACTGCCCGAATGGCCCGGCGTCGCAGCTGGTCTCGGTCTGCTGCTGGCCTGGTGGGTGGTGTTCACCGGGATGCGCGACCTGTACAACCGCGTCCGTAACAAGCGTGAGCGACTGCAGGCGATGTTCGGTCAGAGCCGCAGCTATTACGGCATGATGCTGGCCCACGCCGGTATCGCGGTGCTGGCGGTGGGGATCGCGCTGGTCGCGTCGTTCAGCGAGCAGAGCGACCTGCGCATGCAGCCCGGCGATCGCAAGAGCTTTGGTGGTTACGAGTTCGTGTTCGAGGGGATCAAGCCCGGTGCCGGCCCCAACTACCGTTCCGACACCGGGGTGATCCAGGTGTACCGGGATGGCCAGCTGTATACCACGATGCAGCCGGAGAAGCGTCTCTACACCACGCGTGGCATGCCGATGACCGAAGCGGCGATCGATCCGGGCCTGTTCCGCGATCTGTATGTCGCGCTGGGCGAGCCGCTCGGCAACGATGCCTGGGCGGTGCGGGTACAGTACAAGCCCTTTGTGCGCTGGATCTGGCTCGGCGGCCTGCTGATGATGGCGGGCGGTTTGCTGGCCGCCAGCGATCCCCGATACCGTAAGCAGAATCGGCGCGATGCGTCGGTTCCCGCCTGATACCGCTGTAAAGGTGCTGCTATGCGTCGAATCGTACTTTTCTTACCGCTGGTGCTCTTTTTTGGCCTGGGGTTTTTCCTCTGGCGTGGGCTGTCGATCGACCCGACGGAGCTGCCCTCGGCGCGGCTGAATCAGCCGTTTCCAGCGTTCCAGTTAGCGTCGCTGACCGAGCCCGACCGCCTGCTGTCGGCGCAGGACCTGAAGGGACAGCCGGCGCTGGTGAACGTGTGGGCGACCTGGTGCCCGACCTGTAAAGAGGAGCACGCGTTCCTGAACCAGTTGGCCGCGCGTCACGAAGTGCAGATCTTCGGCATCAACTACAAGGACGACCCGCTGAAAGCGCGCGAATGGCTCAAGCGCTATCTCAACCCCTACACCGCGGTGATTCTGGATGAGCAGGGGACCTTGGGGCTGGACCTGGGGGTTTACGGCGCGCCGGAAACCTATGTCGTCGACGCCGATGGGGTGATCCGTTACCGCCATGTCGGTGCCGTCGACGAAAAGGTCTGGGGGCAGCTCAAGGGGCTGCTCGATGAACTACGCGGAGGTGGCGCATGAGAGGTGTGACGAGTCTGATCCTGTTGCTGGGCCTGCTGCTGGGAAGCGTGGCACCGCTGCAGGCGGCGATCGATGCCTACCAGTTCAAGGACCGGGCCACCGAAGAGCGGTTCCAGCAGTTGACCAACGAACTGCGCTGCCCGAAATGCCAGAACCAGAACATCGCCGATTCCGCCTCGCCGATTGCGTCCGACCTGCGCCACGAGGTGTACCGGATGCTCGAGGCGGGAGAGTCGGATCAACAGATCGTGGACTTCATGGTAACCCGTTACGGCGAGTTCGTGCTGTACCGGCCGCGGGTGAACGAGATGACCTGGCTGTTGTGGTTCGGTCCCTTCGCGCTGTTGGCGATCGGCTTGCTGGTGGTGGTATTGATCAGCCGCCGGCGGCGCCGGTTACCGGCCGGGCCGGCGATCGCTAGCCGCCCGGAGGGGGAGCAACTTGCCCCCGCCGAACGTGAACGTCTGGAACAACTGCTACAACAGGATAAAAATCGATGATCGAACTTTGGGGAACGATGGCTGTGCTGACTCTGATCGCCGCCGCCATCCCGTTCTGGCCGCTGCTGCGCAGGCGCTCGGCTCAGCGTGAGGCGGTACCGGCGCAGGATCGCCAGCATCAGAATATCGAGATCTTCCGTGAGCGGCTGGCGGAACTGGAGCAGGAGCGGCGCGCGGGTACCCTCGATGACGCCAGCTTCGAGGTGCTGAAAACCGAGCTGGAGCGCAACCTGCTGATCGACGCGGAAACGCCGGTCGCACCGTTGCAACGTCTGCCGTTAAGCGGCGCACAACTGACCAGTATCGTGCTGCTGGCGCTGCTGATTCCGGTCGCGGCGTTCGGGCTGTACAGCTATCTTGGGCGCTCCGCCGACCTGGCGATGGCACTGAATCCGCCGCCGCCGCCGGCGACCCTGGAGGAGGCGGTCGCCCAGCTGGAGCAGGAGCTGGAGCGTAACCCGAACAACGCCGAGGGCTGGTATCTGCTCGGCACCACCTACATGGGCCAGGAGCGCTATCCGGAGGGTCTGGCGGCATTCAAGCGGGTCGCAGAACTGCTGCCGCAGGGAGCGCCGCAGTATGCCGGGGTCCAGGGCCAGATCGCCCAGGCGATGTATTTCGCCGCCAACGGCAAGATGAACGACGAGATTCGCGCCCAGATCGACCATACGCTGACCATCGACCCGCAGGAGATCGCGGCGCTGGGATTGCTCGGGATCGATGCCTACGAGAGCGGCCGCTATCCGGATGCCATGCTGTACTGGAACAAGGCGCTGGTCGGTGCCTCCGGGGAAGCCGCGCAGTCGCTGAAGGCCGGTATCGAGCAGGCCCGGCAGCAGGCACTCGCGGCCGGGCAGACGTTGCCGGATCTGCCGCAGCCGGTGGTGGCGGCGATCGACCTGCGTGTCAGCCTGGCTCCCGAGCTGCAGGCCAAGGCGAGCCCGGAGCAGACCGTGTTCGTGTTTGCGCGCCCGGTGGGGCAGCGGATGCCGCTGGCCGCGGTGCGGTTGAAGGTCAGCGAATTGCCGAAGCAGATTCGTCTCGACGACAGCCAGGCGATGATGGCCGGACGCGGCTTGTCCAGCGTCAGCGAGGTGGAGATCGGGGCTTTGATCAGCCAGTCCGGTGCCGCCGGAGCCCAGCCTGGCGACCTGACCGGCACGCAGTCCCCGGTACCGGTCAGCGGCAACGACCAGGTATTGGAACTGGTGATAGACAGGGTAGTAGAGTAGTCTGTCGACGTGGAGGCTGCGCACCTGTAGGGGTGTTGGCAGACGGATTAAAACAATACGGCGGGTTTGGATAGAGCGTAACCATGGAGATCAGTCTGCGCGAATGGCTCATCATTGGCGGAATTCTGGTAATCGTCCTGATTCTGATCGATGGCTGGCGCCGCATCCGCGGTAACCGCAGTCATATCCGGATGGATATCGACCGCACTGCCATCGGCGAGTCCGGTGACGAGGAGCAGCGTCAAGCGAACCCCGAGTTGCCCAATGGCGGTGCTCGTCGTCTCGCCGGTGAAGCTTATTCGCGCCGGGAACCGCGCTTCTCCGCGGCCGAACCCCGCGCAGTCGTACTCGACGATGTCGTCGAAACCGAGTCTTCCAGCGACAGTCTGAGCGACCTGCGCGAGGCGGGCGAGCTGTTGCCTCCTCGGGCAGCACAGGAGCTGCCGGCGGATACGGAGGCGGTCGGGCCGCGACCGGTAAACGAGCGGGCCCAGGCCGAGGAGTGGGTGCCCGAGCGCGACGAGGTGTCCGAGCCCGATGCGACGCGCGAAGAGCGCGAAGCGCTGTGGGAGATGGACCCGCTGTTCGACGATATCCCGGTGGACGAGTCGCCGCGTCAGCGCACCACGGCGGAAAGCGGGGAATCTGCGCCGGCGTTGCGGGCCGAGCGGGAGGATGACGGGGCGGAGCCGGTTGCGCTGGGCCTCGATTTCGATCTGGAACAGCCGATTCCGGTATTGATGGATCGTGTCCGCCAGAACCAGAGTAGCGGGCGCCGTGCCCGGAAACGGGAGGCGAACCCGACCGCAGAGCTGCCGTTCGAGCCAGATGCCGCCGAGGCGGCCCCGGTCGATATGGCGCCGGAGCGCAGCGACGTGGCGCGGGCTGCCGCGTCGAGCGCCGAGCGCAGTGCCCGCGGGCGGCCCGATATCAGCGTCGATCCGGAAGAGATGCTGGTGATCTTCGTGGTGGCCGGCGAGCAGCCGTTGCCCGGGGCGGCGGTCAAGCGGATCGCCGAGGCCTGTGGCATGGAGTTTGGCGAGATGCAGATCTTCCATCGCTATGAGGATCCGCAGGGGCAGGGCGCGCTGCAGTTCAGCATGGCCAATGCGGTCAATCCGGGCACTTTCGATCTGGCGACGCTGGAGCAGAGCGAGACCCCTGCAGTCAGCTTCTTCATGTCGATGCGCGATCCGGGTGATCCGCTGAATGCCTACGAGTGCATGCTGGCGACGGCCGAGACCCTGGCCCGTCACTTGGGCGCCGAGCTGCTGGACGGCGACCGCTCGGTGATGCGGCCGCAGACCAAAGAGCACTATCGCGAGCGCATTCGCGATTTCGAGATCCACAAACGCCTCAAGCGTACCCACTGAGCGAGCGGCCTCCTTTGCGGAGGCCTTTTTGCCTGTCTGTAATAGAGAAATCCGTGTCCGATGAATAGACCCGCTGCCGAGCGCATCCAGGCGCTGCGTGACGAGATCGATCAGCATAACTACCGTTACTACGTGCTCGATGAACCCAGTGTCCCGGATGCGGAGTACGACCGCCTGTTCCGGGAGTTGAGGCAACTGGAGACGGAACATCCGGAACTGGTGTCGCCGGA
>QKGH01000473.1 GCA_003250495.1 Marinobacterium sp. | reverse complement strand
GCTGGCGCCGCGGTAATCCTGACTGAGGCCGAAACGGGTGCGTTCGTTTTCGTCATCGGCGCGCCGTGTACTGGCGGCTGAGCTTTCGGATAACAGGTCGAAGGCGGAGTCGCTGGTGAAATGCTCGGCGACCAGGCCGATGCGGTTGCTGTCGTTGAGCCGGTAGTTCAGTTTGGCCAGCAGGTTATCCGATGCCAGGTCGCCCGGGTCGGTGGCGCCGCGCGTAATACCCAGTTCATTGCTGCCACCGTGGTTTTCCGTTTCATGGCCATCGCGGCGGGTATACACCAGCAGCGACTCCAGGTCGTCGTGGCGGTTGGCAAGGGTCAGCGTCTTACTGAACTGATCCGAGGCGCTGCGGTAACCGCCCTTCAATGCCAGGTAGCTGTCATCACCCTCCGCGTTGAGAAACGAGGCGGGCTCCCGGGTGCGGTATTTGACCACACCGCCCAACGCGCCACTGCCGGAGCGAATGTCTCCGCCTTTCAAGATCTCCACCGACTCCAGTGCGTCGATATCCAGTGTGGAGCGGCCGGCGCGCAGGTAGGTGGTGGTGGGGCCGTAGGCGTCGGCCTGCTCGACGCCGTCGATCAGCAGTTTGACGCGATCGCCGTCCAGGCCGC
The DNA here is from genome assembly GCA_003250495.1 of Marinobacterium sp. GTDB lineage: Bacteria > Pseudomonadota > Gammaproteobacteria > Pseudomonadales > Balneatricaceae > Marinobacterium_D. The sequence continues at coordinate 4,282 of QKGH01000473.1, read as the reverse complement.
GGATATTGACACTGCCGATGCCGAAACGGCTGTCTTTGGTGACGTTGACGCCCGGTTCGTAGCGCAGCAACTGCTCCAGGTCGGTGCTGAGCGTGTTGTCGATCTGTTCGCGGGTCAGGGTGGAAACCGAACTCTCCGCTGCCGGTTCCGGCGCCACCGATTCGATCAAGAGCGTATTCAGCTCCAGGGTGGTGCTATCGGTGTGCGGAGTCGATTGCGTGTCCTGGGCATGGGCGGCGAGTGCCGGAGCCAGTGCCAAGGCGATAGAAAGGGCCAGCGGTTGTGGCGCCAAAGAGGTGATGCGTCCTTGCTGCATCGTGACGAACCTCGAAAGTCAGGGTGGATGGGAGGCGTCTTGTTAGATTATCCATATCTAAATAATAATCAATATCAAATACGAATAAAAACCATTAGATTTTTACCGTGCGTAGAGCGGCATCGATATCGAGGAGCAAGGGAGTGGAGAAAAGGACAGGATCGGCTGGTGAAGCGGAGGCTACAGGGGGCGAGGGTGCATGGGTGCTATGGCGCTACAACGGCCGCCAGGACGGAGCGGGCCGGTGGCGAGGGACTAGTGGCGCGTAGTTGAAGGTAGGTACAGCGCCGTGTGGGCGCTGTACCCGGGGGATCAGCCGAGGAACAGGCGGTAAGCCGGGTTGCCGGTTTCGTCGTACCAGGTGTAGCCGATCTCGTTGAGGAAGTCGTCGACCAGGTGACGCTCCTCCTGCGGTACCTGCAGGCCGACCAGGACGCGGCCGTAGTCGGCACCGTGGTTGCGGTAGTGGAACATGGAGATGTTCCAGCGTCCGCCCAGCTTGCTGAGGAACTTCATCAGTGCGCCCGGACGTTCCGGGAACTCGAAGCGGTACACCACCTCGTTGTCGACGTTGGCCGGGGCGTGACCGCCGACCATGTAGCGCACGTGCAGTTTGGCGGTTTCGTCGTCGGTCAGGTCGACCACCTGGTCCAGGTGTTCATGCAGCTCGGCCAGCAGTTCGTCGCGGCCGCCGTTGTTGGGCTGGATCGAGACCCCGGCGAACACGACGGCGGTGTCGCTGTCGCTGTAACGGTAGTTGAACTCGGTGATGTTGCGCTTGCCGAGGGCGGCGCAGAACTTCTTGAAGCTGCCCGGGCGTTCCGGGATGCGTGCGGCGATGATCGCTTCGCGCTTCTCACCCAGTTCGGAGCGTTCGGCGATATGGCGCAGGCGGTCGAAGTTGACGTTGGCGCCGGAGTCGATGGCGATCAGGGTCTGCCCGGTCACCTGCTCGCGCGCCACATATTTCTTGACCCCGGCCACGCCGAGGGCCCCGGCCGGTTCGCACACCGAACGGGTATCGTCGAAGATATCCTTGATCGCCGCGCAGATCTCGTCGGTGCTGACGGTGATCACCTCGTCGACGCACTCCTTGGCGATCTCCCAGGTGTACTCGCCGATCTGTGCCACGGCGACGCCGTCGGCAAAGATACCGACCTGCTCCAGGATCTCGCGGGAACCCTTGTCCATCGCCAGCTTCAGGCAGGCGGATTCGTCGGATTCGACACCGATCACCTTGGTTTCGGGACGCAGATATTTGACGTAGGCGGCGATGCCGGCGATCAGGCCGCCGCCGCCCACCGGTACGAAGATCGCATCGATCGGACCGCTCTCCTGGCGCAGCACCTCCATGGCGATGGTGCCCTGGCCGGCGATGACATCCGGGTCGTCGTAGGGGTGGACATAGACCAGCCCCTTCTCCGCCATCAGTTTTTCGGAGTGCTGGCGCGCTTCGTCGAAGGTGTCGCCATGCAGCACGGCCCGTCCGCCGAGGCGGCGCACGTTGTTGACCTTAACGTCCGGCGTGGTGCGCGGCATGACGATGGTGGCCTTGACGCCGAGTTTACGCGCCGAGGCCGCCACGCCCTGGGCATGGTTGCCGGCGGAGGCGGTAATGACGCCGCAGGCGCGCTCCTCTTCGGTCAACTGCACCATCTTGTTGTAGGCGCCGCGAATCTTGAAGGAGAACACCGGTTGCTCATCTTCGCGTTTGAGCAGGACACGGTTGTTGAGACGTTCGGACAGGCCGCGGGCTTCGTCCAGCGGCGTTTCGCGCGCGACGTCATAGACACGGGCTTCGAGAATTTTTTTGATGTAACGCTGCATAGGGGGCACTTCAGAGATCGGATGGGTCGCCGGGCCACTAACTAACGTGTAGATACGAATAGATAGGATGCCGGCTGGGAAAACCCGATGGTAGACCCTGAAATGCCCAGCGTCTATAAGGGAAAGGCTGAGTTGCGTATAAGAGTTGCGTATAATCCGCCACTTCACAGGACCAATCAGGAAACCCCAGGCGATGACCCAGGATGAGATGAAACGGGCGGTGGCGGCAGCGGCCGTCGAACGTATCCGTCCGCTGCTCGAAAGCGACACGATTATCGGAGTCGGTACCGGCTCTACGGCCAACTGCTTCATCGATGCCCTGGCCGAGGCCAAGCACCTGTTCGCCGGGGCGGTGGCCAGTTCCGAAGCGACGGCCGAGCGCCTGCGCGCGCAGGGTATCGAGGTGTTCGACCTGAACAGCGTCAGCGAGCTGGCGGTCTATGTCGACGGCGCCGACGAGTTCGATCCGCACCTGCACCTGGTCAAGGGCGGTGGCGGTGCGCTGACCCGGGAGAAGATCGTGGCGGCGGTGGCGAAGGAGTTCGTCTGCATCGTCGACAGCAGCAAGCGGGTCGATCTGCTGGGCGAGTTCCCGCTGCCGGTGGAGGTGATCCCGATGGCGCGCTCCTATGTCGCGCGGGAGCTGGTGCGCCTGGGCGGCCAGCCGGTGTACCGCGAAGGGTTCGTGACCGATAACGGCAACGTGATCCTCGACGTGCAGGATATGGAAATTCTCGATCCGAAAGCGCTGGAGCAGCAGATCAACAACATCGTCGGCGTCGTCACCAACGGCCTGTTCGCGCGTCGTCCGGCCGATGTGGTGTTGATGGGCACCCCGGACGGCGTCGAGGTACTGCACGACACGCACCAGGGCTGAGTCACTCCGGCGGTTGGTGTAAAAACTCCAGAATCGGGCACTCGGACAGGGTGCCCTCTCCGCAGCACAGGCTCGACAGCTGGCGTAGCGAGTGGCGCAACCGCTGCAGGTCGGCAATCTTCTGCTCCACCAGACCGATCTTGGCCTCGACACGGGTTTTGATCTCGTTGGCACCGACGGCGGGATTGACCTCCAGTTGCAGCAGCTCCGCGATCTCGTCGAGCGCAAAGCCAAGCTCCTTGCAGCGGCGGATAAAGCTGAGTCGTTCCAGGGTCGTGGGGGGATAGTGGCGATAGCCGGAAGCGGAGCGTTCGGGAGGGGGGATCAGGCCCCGGCGTTCGTAATACCTGAGGGTTTCGACGCTAAGGCCCGAGCGACGTGCGAGTTCACCGATTCTGAGTCTGTTCATGACACCGAGTCTGGCAAACCGGGGCACGATTTACCACTGACTTACCACTGTACGACCTTGGTCAGGACGATGCTGACCGGCATGGTGACCCATACCATCGCGACCAGATTGATCAGGACCCAGGCGAAACCCGTAGAGTCTCGGAAGTTCTCGTTGTGTGCCATGTTTTCTTCACCCGAATAATCAGAATTGAGAGTTGCTTTCGTTGTATTCAGTATCTGGGATACTGTGCATAGACGGCGCGAAGTATATCAAAGGTACCTTATGTTTTGTCAGGCTTACTGTACGTATGTTGTACATGGGCCTGAGCGTCCCCCTGGGGATGCGCCGGTGCGGCAACTAGCAGTTTGGAGGCGGTTATATGAGATGGATGCTTGGCGCAGGCGTGACGCTGGCAACCCTGGGGATGGTGCTGCATACCCTGCCCTACCTGATCCGCGATCAGGCGGTGATCTGGCTGCGCAGCCAGGGCGTGGAGCAGGCCAGCCTGCGGGCGATCGATGTGAACTGGTGGCGCGGCGAGATCCTGCTGCGTGAGCTGAAGGCACATCGGCAGGGGCATACGCCGCTGGATATCGGGCGGCTGAAGGTCAGGTTCGACTATCAGGCGTTGGCCGATCGCCAACTGCGCATACGTGTGCTGCAACTGGAGGACGTGGTGTCCGGCTACCGCTTGCAGGGCGACCAGCAGTGGCTCGGGCCACTGGACCTGAACCGGATCGCCGGAGCGGGGAATACCGAGGAGGCGCCGGCGCAGAGCGCGTCCAGCTGGACCCTGGGGCTGGATGCGCTGGCACTGGAAAACATCGACTGGACCCTGCAACTGCAGAACAGCCAGCATATCGAGCTGGAC
>QKGH01000167.1 GCA_003250495.1 Marinobacterium sp. | reverse complement strand
CGGGTCGGAAAAGGTGCGGTGTTAATTGTCATTGTTCTGGCCTTCCTTTTTATGAATGTGCGAAGCCCCGGTGGCTTCAGGCTCATTCATTGTCGGCAGGGCAAGGCGGGGCGGGCAGCGGCAAGACACCCGGGGAAGGCGGGATAACGGTCGCTGGAAAACCGGCGTTACACCCGGATGGTGGGAATATTTCCCTTTTATAACAAATATTTGAACTAAATATCTAAGCCATTTACTACCTCCGTGCAATCCCTCTCCTGCTGCTGTCGGTACTAACGTACTGGAACTACTACCAAAGGCCCGCTTTTAACCTGCCAAGGTGCAATCCACTGCCCCGCGCTCCTGGGCAATGATGAATTCAACACTGCACACCCGCCCGGCGGGTGATCGTTGCAGCCGCTTATAACAACAATTCGGGTGAACATTATGGCAAAGCATCTCAAACTTCCCGCTCTCGCGCTGTCGACTCTGCTCGCAGGTGTCCTGGCCGCACAGGTGCAGGCGCACGGTAACGTGACGCCGCAGGCGGTCGATACCACGGGACTGACCCCGCTGGGTGCGGAGTGGGCCGATACCAACCCCTACCGCGATCCCAGTCCGGATTTCGACCGCGCCGTGGAGATCGGTGCTTCCGCCTATAACCAGAACTGCGCGCGCTGCCACGGCCTGGAGGCGATCTCCGGCGGTATCGCCCCCGATCTGCGCCTGCTGACGCCGGACTTCGACGGTGACGAGTGGTTCAAGTACCGCGTCATCAACGGCGCGGTGCGCGATGGTGCCGTCTATATGCCGAAGATGGCCGACACCCTGAGCCAGGAGGCGCTCTGGGCAATCCGGACCTACCTCGATACCCGCCATGTGGAAGAGTAAGCGCCGCGGCTGGCGGGCTCTGCTGCTGGCCTGCGTCTGCCTGCTCTGGGGCGGCGCGGTGCAGGCGCGGCTCTACGACGATGTGGTCGCTTCGGGTACGTTGCGCGTCGCCGTTTATCGCGATTTTCCGCCTTACTCCTTCGAGCGCGACGCCAAGGCCCAGGGGGTCGATGTCGATATCGCCCGGGCCCTGGCCGATCGCATGAAGCTGCGGCTCGAGCTGTTGTGGATGACGCCGGACGAGACGCTCGACGACGACCTGCGCAACTATGTCTGGAAAGGCCACTACCTGGACAAGGACGAGGCCAACCCGCTGGCGCCGAAGCATGTTGCGGATGTGATGCTGCGCGTGCCCTACGATCGCGAGTACGCCTACAAGCGCGATTCCACCGGCGAGATCATCAACGATCAGGTGGTGATGCTGGCGCCCTATCAGCGCGAGCGCTGGCAGGTCGCCTTCGACAGCGACAAGATCGAGGCGGTACGCACCCTGGCGAAGCTGCAGTACTACCCGGTGGGGGTCGAGGTCGACAGCGTGCCGGCGTTCTACTTCACCTCGGCGATGAACGGCCGCCTGCGCAATAGCGCACGCCACTATGCGTCGGCGCCGGCGGCGTTTTCGGCCATGGTTAACGGCGAGGTGGCGGCGATCATGGCGATGCGTGCCGAAGTGGACTGGCTGCTGTTCGATCAACACGACAGCCGCTACCGGGCCGCCGAAAACGGCTTTCCGACCCTGGGCCGCCAGGCCTGGGATATCGGCATCGCCATCCGCGACGGTAACCAGCAGCTCGGTTATACGCTGGAAGAGGTGATCGATGGCATGGTGCGTAGCGGCGATATGGGCACGCTGTACGCCCGCTACGGCCTGACCTACGAGAAGCCGGAGTTCTACACGGACACGCCCTGAGCGTGTCCGGTCCGTTTATAACGACAATAACAACGGGGTTGGCATGCACTCTCTGATCTTAGCGGCCCTGCGCACCCTCGCGCTGGGGCTGATCGTGTTGGCGTTGCCGCTACAGGCGGCGAGCGAGCCCCAGGTGCGGGTCGGCATGTTGCAGTTCGGTACCGCGCACTGGGAGCTGGAACAGATCCGGCGCCAGGGGCTGGACCGCGAGCAGGGCTATCGACTGGTGCTGCAGCCGCTGGCGAACAATGCCGCCGGGCTGCTGGCGCTGACCAGCGGCAGCGTCGACCTGATCGTCTCGGACTGGATCTGGGCCGCGCAACGCACGCTGGACGGCGCTGCGCTGCGCTTCATCCCCTTCTCCAGCAGCATCGGCGAGCTGGTGGTCCCGGCCGACAGCACTATCCATTCGGTAGCGGATCTCCGCGGCAAGCGGCTCGGCGTCGCCGGTGGCCCGCAGGGCAAGAGCTGGCGCCTGCTCGATGCCTATGCCCGGCAGCAGGGGATCGAGCTGCAACAGGTTGCCGCGGTCAGTTTCGCCGCGCCGCCGCTGCTGAGCCGCGAGCTGGAAGCGGGGCGGCTGGATGCGATCCTGACTTTTTGGCACTTTGCCGCCCGGCTGCACGCCCGGGGTTTCCGCGCGGCGTTCGGTGCCGCCGAGCTGGCGCAGGGGCTGGGGCTGCCCAAAGCGATGCCGATGCTGGGCTATGTCGCGCGCGACGCCTGGATCGAGGCCAACGCGGAGGCGGTCCGCGCCTTTGCCCGCTCCGTGGTGCAGGCGAAACGGCAGCTGCGTGAGGACGCTCCCTGGCAGGCGTTGCGGCCGCTGCTGCGCGCCGCGGACGATGCCGAGTTCGACGCACTGCGCCAGGGGTATCGGCAGGGCGAGCCGGACGCGCAGATCGATGCGCAGGCGCAACTGGCGGCCCAGCGCGTCTGGCAGCAGTTGGGGATCGATAGCGCGGGGCGCGCGTTACCGCTGTCGATCTTTCGCGCGCTGGATGGCGCGGCGACGGAATAGGACGCAGCCGTGAGCCGTCGCCTGCGCGATTACCTGCTGGTCCTGACGCTGCTGCTCGGGGTTTGGCAACTGTTGGCGCAGCAGCTGGGCGATCCGTTGCTGCCGACGCCGCAGGCGGTGTTGCAGGCCCTGGTCCGGGAGTGGTCCAGCGGCGCGCTCGCGCACCATCTGCTGGCGACCCTGCGCCGGGTGCTGATCGCCTTCGTCATCGCGCTGCTGCTGGGCACGCTGCTGGGCTGGGCGATGGGGCGCTCGGCCGGTGCCAACCGCGTGCTCGATCCGCTCCTGGTCCTGCTGCTGAACCTGCCCGCACTGGTGCTGATCATCCTGCTCTATGTCTGGATGGGGCTGGTCGAGGCCGCCGCGGTGCTGGCCGTGGTGTTGAACAAGATCCCCAATGTGGCGGTGATCCTGCGCGAAGGGGTGCGCAGCCTGGACCCGGAGCTGGAGCAGATGGCCAGGATCTACCGCTTTCCGCTGCGTCGTCGCGTATTCGACCTGTGGTTGCCGCAGCTGTTTCCGTTCCTGATGGCGGCCACGCGCGGCGGTCTGGCACTGATCTGGAAGATCGTGCTGGTCGTCGAGCTGCTGGGGCGCTCCGACGGCGTCGGCTTCCAGTTGCACCTGGCGTTCCAGGTGTTCGATGTGGCGGCGATCCTCGCCTACAGCCTCAGCTTTATCGTCATCGTGCAGGCGATCGAATGGTGCCTGCTGCAACCGCTGGAGCGGCGCGCGCGGCGCTGGCAGCGGCTGGGGCAGGGGAGCGGCGCCCATGTTTGAGTTGCAACTGACGGCCAAGGCGTATGCCGGGCGCCCGGTACTCGGCGCGTTGCGGCTGCAGCTGAGCCCGGGCCAGCGTCTGGCGCTGCTGGGTCCCTCGGGGATCGGCAAGAGCACGCTGCTCAACATCGTCGCCGGACTCGATACCGAGTTCAGCGGCACCCGCCGTTGTGCGGCCGAGCTGCGCATCGGCTACCTGTTCCAGGAACCGCGCCTGCTGCCCTGGCGCACCGTGGCGCAGAACCTGCGCCTGGTCGGCGCCGAGCCGCAACGGATCGATGCGCTGCTGGGCGAGGTCGGTCTGCCCGACGTCGCTGATCTCTACCCCCGCCAGCTGTCGCTGGGCATGGCGCGCCGCGTGGCGCTGGCCCGGGCGTTGGCGTTCGACCCCGACCTGCTGCTGCTCGACGAGCCCACCGCATCCCTCGACGGCGATACCGCCGATGCGATGCGTACGCTGTTGACCGGGGTGCTGCAGCGGCGTCCGGAACTGGCCCTGGTCCTGGTCAGCCACGACCCGCGCGACGCCGAACGGCTGACCGGGCAACAGCTGACACTGGCCGCCGCGGCACCCCGGCCACCGCTGGAACGGGCAGGTATTACTACCAAGTGAGGAGAAAACTGCAACGCCCGGCGCATTGTTGCAATTGCGGGTGGCTACAAGAATAGGCCCATGAGTCGGGAAAGTTGCCCGGTTCATGAGGGAGATCCAAGGTTGTTCGGGGCGCACTCGAGCACCGCGATACCCCGCCGGGTGGTTGGAATCCCGTACTCAAATAAAAACGACATCCGTTAAGGAGACGACAATGAAACGAACCGGACTCAGTGCTGGTTTTGCCGTGACAGCACTCGTCGCTGCCATCTCCACCGCCAGTATCGCTCAGGCAGGTGTAACCGATCAGGATATCTTGAACGACCAGATGACGACGGATGACGTCGTATCCAACGGACTCGGTCTGAAAGGGCAACGGTTCAGCCCGCTGACCAAACTGAACACCAACAACGTACAGGAACTGCGTCCGGTCTGGTCGCTCTCCTTCGGCGGCGAGAAGCAGCGCGGCCAGGAAGCGCAGCCGATGGTCAAGGATGGGGTCATGTACGTGACCGCCTCCTACTCCCGCGTCTTCGCCATCAATGCCAAGACCGGCGACGAGCTGTGGGAGTACAACGCCCGTCTGCCGGACGGCATCATGCCCTGCTGTGACGTCATCAACCGCGGTGTCGCGCTATATGGCGATCTGGTGATCTTCGGTACCCTCGATGCCAAACTGGTGGCCCTGAACAAGGATACCGGCAAGGTGGTGTGGAAGAAGACCGTGGCCGACTATCAGGAAGGCTACTCGCTGACCGCCGCGCCGATCGTGGTCAAGGGC
>QKGH01000138.1 GCA_003250495.1 Marinobacterium sp. | reverse complement strand
GGTATAGGGCGTCGCCCCGTGGGGGAACTGCTCGCGCCAGTCCGCCGCCACCAGCCCCCGCTCGACCAGCATGTCGATATCCGGCGACTGGTTCATCGTGATCACGTCCGCCTCCAGCCCCGACGCCACCGCCAGCGCCTGTTTACTGGAGCCGCCGTGGGACTGGTTGATGCTGACCTCCCGCCCTTGCGAGCGCACCCGGGCGACAAAGGCCGGGTTGATCTCCTTGTACAGCTCGCGCGAAACGTCATACGAGACATTCAGCAGCTTGTCGGCAGCGCTACATGGCGCACCATAGAGTCCCAGCACCAGCGCCAGTGCGGCGGCCAACCGCCGCTTCGTTCCCATCACTCCAGACATCGGCTATCTCCTCCTGAGTCGATCGACTGGGGAGTCTATCCCGCCAATGATATTCCATATAAATATTAAAAATTGAAATACTTATTCCTTATTAGGCAAAGTGAGAGCCATCTCCGCCGCAGCTCCTCGCCTCGCGCCAGCGGCAGCACACCTGTCCGGCCTGTCCCTCAATAGCGTTATCAACACAGCCTGTCAGCGGCGTGTAGCCCGCGATACAGCACCATTCGGAACCGCGAATCCAGGTGTTCTGCCCCGGTATCCCGGTCCGTCGCCGATCGCCTGACGGGGTCATCCAGGCTAAGCGCGGCTATAGGTTCGGGCCGGCCCCAGCAACCGCCACGGAGCTCCGATACGCGCCCACTCACTCGATGCCGAAGAGGTATCTGTTTCTGGTAGGGACTCAAGCCGAAGGCGCCAGCAACCTTCTGCCCCAATGGTTGCTGTTCGGTCGCTCTCCCCCTTTTAGGTAGGCGATCCGCCATATCGCCGGGATCGATAGCGGGGATCGATAGCAAGGATAGATAAAGGGTATCGACGATGAGGTCGCTCTCGAACCGCCGGACGCAGCGACCGATTAGCGGGTAAAAAGCTTATCGTTTTTAATTGGTTACCCTCATTGGTCAGGTCGTCGAAGATGGCTCTGAAGACAAACCTAACGAGGAAACAACCACATGAGTATCAAACTGGGCGATATCGCCCCCGACTTTACCCAGGACTCGAGCCAGGGAGGGATCCATTTCCATGACTGGATCGGCGACTCCTGGGCCGTCCTGTTCTCCCATCCAGCGGACTTCACCCCGGTGTGTACCACGGAGTTGGGGCTGACCGCCCGGCTGAAAGAGGCGTTCAGTAAACGTAACGTGAAAGCGATTGCGCTGTCCGTCGATCCGGTGGACTCGCATCTGAAGTGGATCGAGGATATCGACGCCACCCAGCACACTCGGGTCGATTTTCCGATCCTCGCCGATGCGGATCGTAGGGTGTCCAACCTGTATGGCCTGATCCACCCCAACGCCAGCGACACCCTGACCGTCCGCTCGCTGTTCGTGATCGACCCGCACAAAAAGGTACGGCTGATCATCACCTATCCGGCGAGCACCGGGCGGAATTTCGACGAGATCCTGCGCGTGATCGATTCGCTGCAATTGACCGACCAGCATCAGGTCGCCACGCCGGGTAACTGGCAGCAGGGCGACGCCGTGGTGATCGTACCGTCGCTGCAGGATGAGGAGGAGATCCGTCGCCGTTTCCCGGGCGGCTACAAGGCGCTGCGCCCCTACCTGCGCTTCACCGCCCAGCCGACCCGCTAACGCCGTTGTCTCCACCTTACCCAGCAGGTTTTTCCGGTGTGCGTCCCATCACTGACGGGCACCGGCTTTTTCCCCAGGTCTTGTATTACGACTAGGCGCTGTTACGAACCGCTGCGTTCACGGACTTTAGCGATGGTATTGGCCGTACCGCCAGCGGGCGGCATGACCGCGGCGCTAGCCGCGAAGTCCGCGCAGACCCCGTTTCCAGTAGCGTGCCGCAAGGTGCGGCCGCTTCTGGCGCCACGCCTTTACTCTGCACGACCCGCTGGACTACAAGCTGCGGGACCTGGGACGCTGGGCCCTGCTGCAGCAGTATCCCGTAGCGACATCCTACTCCTGACCGAATGCCAGCCCGCCCGGCGTGCACCTGCGCCGTGCCGGCGTTAGACTCAGCTCCCTGATACCCGGTCGCGGAAAACCACCCACTATGCACTACCCCGCCAGTAAACTGCCGCAGGTCGGCACCACGATATTCACCACCATGTCGGCGCTGGCCCAGCGCCACCAGGCGATCAACCTGTCACAGGGGTTCCCCGACTTCGACGGCCCCGCCGAACTGTTGCAGCGGGTCGGTTTCCATATCGCCCAGGGCGCCAACCAGTACGCGCCGATGAGCGGTGTGCCGGCGCTACGCACGGCAATCGCGGCCAAGGTGCTGCGCTGCTACGGCCGCCAAGTGGACGCCGACAGCGAGGTCACGGTCACCTCCGGTGCCACCGAGGCGCTGTTCGCCGCGATCAGCGCCGTGGTGAAGCCGGGGGACGAGGTGCTGGTGTTCGACCCGGCCTACGACAGTTACGAACCGGCGGTGACGCTGAACGGCGGACGTACCGTGCATATCGCGCTGCAACCGCCGACATTCGCCATCGACTGGGCGCAGGTACGCCAAGCATTGACGCCGCGTACCCGGCTGATCATCCTGAACTCGCCGCACAATCCCAGCGGCACGGCGCTCGCGGCGGCGGATCTGCAAGCCTTGCAGGCGCTGGTCGAGGGCCGCGACCTGCTGCTGCTGGCCGATGAGGTCTACGAGCACATCCTGTTCGACGGCGCCGCGCACCAGAGCCTGCACCGCTACCCGGCCCTGGCCGAGCGCGCGTTGATCGTGTCGTCGTTCGGCAAGACCTACCACACCACCGGCTGGAAAGTCGGCTACTGCATCGCCCCGGCGCCGCTGATGGCGGAGTTCCGCAAGATCCACCAGTACCTGACCTTCAGCACCTGCACCCCGGTGCAGCTGGCGCTGGCCGACTACCTTGACGCCCACCCCGAACACGACGCCCAGCTGCCCGCCTTCTATCAGGCCAAGCGCGACGGCTTCAACCGGGCGATGGCGGCCAGCCGCTTCCGCTTCAGCCCGGCCCAGGGAACCTATTTTCAGGTGATGGATTACAGTGCGCTCAGCGACCTGCCCGACACCGAGTTCGCGGTCTGGCTCACCGAACGGGCCGGCGTCGCCGCCATCCCGCTGTCGGTGTTCTATCGTCAGCCGCCGGCACAGATGAGACTGGTGCGTTTCTGTTTCGCGAAACAGGACGAGACGCTGCGCCAGGCGGCACAGCGTCTCGCAGGACTCTGAGCAAAGAGGGATCGAAACCGGGACTAGAAGCCGAGCATACGGCGCGTGGCCATCCGCACCCGGGCCAGCGCACTGCCGCGCCCCACCCGGGCCCGCGGTGGCTGGCACGGCATCGGCGCCACAGTGCCCATCAGCCCCTGCAGCAGCATCTGCCCCTCCTCCCAGGGACCGAATCCTGAGTCGATATTCAGGTGACCGACCGCACCGGCATTGAACAACGCGAATGCCCAACGCTCGGCCCAGTCGGAAGCCCGCCGGGCACTCATCCAGGGATCGTTCTGGCTGGCCACCAACAGCCCGGGAACCGCCAGCCCACGCTGCGGCAGCAACGCTTCGATACTGGGTTCGACGGCATCGGGCAGGCGCCGTCCGAGCGGCGAAAATCGCTGCGGGTCGGCCGGTGCCACGAACAGCGCCCCGGCAATCTTGTCCGGCCGGTCGGCAATCGCCACGGCACTGACCAGACAACCGAAGCTGTGGGCCACCAGCCAGACCTGCCCCGGACTCTGCTGGATCTGACACCGCAGGCAACGCGTCCATTCGGCCAGTACCGGGGCATACCAATCCACCCCCTGCAAGCGTTGGCTTGCGGGCAAGCGCTGCTGCATCCAGCTTTGCCAGTGCCCGGGACCACTGCCACCGACCCCGGGCACGAACAGAATATTCCGGTACATACTCACCTCCGTTAGCTCGACCTCCAGCGCCCGTTCAGCGCGCGTAGATGCGGTCGAACACGCCCCCATCGCTGAAGTGCACGCGCTGGGCCTGCTGCCAGCCGCCGAACAGCTCGGCGACGGTAAAGGTCTGCAGCGCCGGAAAGCGCGCGACATCGGCCGGGTCGGCCAGTGCCGGCAGCAGCGGGCGGTAATAGTGTTTGGCGGCTAGGCGCTGCGCCTCGGGCGCATAGAGATAGGCCAGGTAGGCCTCCGCCACGGCGCGGGTGCCATGCCGCTCCACCACCTCGTCGACCAGCGCCACCGGCGGCTCCGCCAGGATCGACAACGACGGCACGACGATCTCGAACGCATCGGGGCCAAGCTCGTTCACGGCCAGGAACGCCTCGTTCTCCCAGGCCAGCAGCACATCGCCGATGCCACGCTGGACGAAGGTGTTGGTCGCGCCGCGGGCGCCGGAATCGAGCACCGGCACCTGTTTGTAGATCGCCGAGACGAACTGCTCCGCTTGCTGCTCGTCGCCCCCGTTGCTTCGCAGTGCATAACCCCAGGCCGCCAGGTAGTTCCAGCGGGCGCCGCCGGAGGTCTTCGGGTTCGGGGTAATCACCTCGACCCCGGGGCGGACCAGATCGGGCCAGTCGCGAATCCCCTTCGGATTGCCCTTGCGTACCAGGAACACGATGGTGGAGGTGTAGGGCGCGCTGTTGTTGGGCAAGCGCGACTGCCAGTCGGCCGGGATCCGCCCGGTCTTCTCGGCGATGGCGTCGATATCGTAGGCCAGCGCCAGCGTGACCACGTCGGCCTCGAGGCCGTCGATGACGGCGCGGGCCTGCTTACCGGCACCGCCGTGGGACTGGCGGATAGCGACCGGCTCACCGGTGCGCGCCTGCCAGTAGCGGGCGAACTCCGGGTTGAACGCCTGGTAGAACTCCCGGGTCGGATCGTAGGAGACGTTGAGCAGCTCGACCGCCGCAGCCGGCCCTAGCGGCGCGGCGGCGAGTGCCAGGGCTAGCAGCGAACGCTGCAGTAGGCGGTTAGACATGGTGAAAACCTCGTTCGTTACCTGCTGCTCATGACGAATCGCAGGGACAGTTGCAGGGAGAGCAACCAAGGTAACAACCG